>PLTL01000307.1 GCA_003164475.1 Candidatus Dormiibacterota bacterium
CGCTCCGACCGGCCGAAGCTGTAGACCTCCGCGGTATCGAAAAAACCCATCCCCACATCGACCGCCGTCGCCAGCGTCTCGTTCAGGCGGGCCTGGCGTGGCTCGCCGGTATTCCACCGGTTGGTGCCAACGCCGAGCGCCGGCACACTGACACCCGACCTGCCCAGCGTCCGCTCGGTTCCACCCATCGCTTTCCACGCCTTCCGTGTGCGGGCCGGGATCAGCGGGCAAGTCAGATGAAAGGGACCTCGGCGCTGGCCCGATTGCTCTGATGGCGCCGACAATCGTCAAGATCATAGGCATCCGGACAGGGCTGATGGCCCGGCCACGGTCTGCCCTGAAGCTGGGAGTCGGCTCCGGTGATGAGCGCCACCGAGAGCCGAGGATCTCGTGCCTGGTGTCAGAGGGACGTGGCTGGGAAGTGCCGTCTCAGCGCTCGTAGTCGTCCCCCAGAGGCGCCGGCACCCGCGCGGCCCCCAACACAATGAATGCGCCGCCGACTAGCACCGCCGACCAGCCCAGGCAAAACCGGACATTCACGGCAGTCCACTCGCTGGCGATGCCCACGCCGCCTGCCTGGATCATCGCACCGAGACCGCTGCTACACAGAGAGTAGGCGGTGCTCACAGAGAGATTCAGACTGCTGCCGATGCCCACGAAGGGGATCAACAATGCCATGCTGCCAAGGACCGCAAGGCGCGTCACACGTCCAATTCGATCGTCCCACCGGTCCTTGGAATGGGGACGAGGAGGCTCAGAGTTGTGCATGGCCTCGACTTCAGAGGGGACAGCCTGCGCCCTACGAGTGGCTTCCTGCGCCTCCGATATGGCCTGCACCACCTGGTCCCAGGCCGCCCGGGCCGACTTCCTGCGTCTCGGTCGGTCAGACAGGCGGCCAACTAGGGCCGCCAGCCCGTCCAGACGGAGAGGGGGCTGGAGAGACTCCGGGGTGGTGATCAGCAGCACCACTGAGCGACCGCAACCTGGCGCGTAGACAGCTGGAGGAGAATGGTGCCCGTGCTGTCAGCGAGCTGGCCGAGGCGGACGCTGGGGCTAACCGCTCTCGCATTGGCGATAGTGTTCGCCGCTACCCTCTGCCTTCGCTTGGCCCGTATAGGGGCGCCGGGCGCTCCCTGGCCACTGATCATCCTGGCATCTGCGGCCTGGGGTGTCTTGATCTCCACCCTATACACCCTGCGGGCCAAATACCGCCAAGCCCGCCAGCCCCGGTGAGTAGCCCCGGGTGGGTGACCGTCGCCACCTGCCCCGGGTCAGCCGCGTGCCGCCCGGCTCGTCACCTTGCCGGCGATGGTGCCACTTGCTGGAGGTGAGGCACAGTCCCAACCGCTCAGCGTGCACCTACGGGGCGGAGCTGCGGCGACAAGGACCGGCTCGTCCTGCTGGCCTCGTCTGGGCCAACTCCACACCTCCCCCAGCCAAGCCAGCGGTCACCCCGTTGAGCTGGAGCTCGCCAGCGCTGCTGACGGGGCGGCGCCAAGCGCTATCGTTCCGGGCACGGCTGGGGGTACGAGCCAGTCGGCACCGCCGACACGCTCGTACCGCCCGCGGGTGCCCCCTGTCCGTGCCCCCAAGCCAGTGGCGAATGGCCGCCGGCTTGGGCGCCGGCCTGGACTCCGGCTCGGGCTCCGACTCCCCGGCTGGAGTGCCGGCACCGGCACGAGGGCCCCGAGCCGGGACCTGGCCCATGCCGCCGGAGGCGGTACCAGCCGTGGCAGCCCGGCGGATCTACATGGTCCCGTCGCAGCACCGCGACCAGCAGAACTCCGCAGCGATGGCTGTCGAGGGTGACGATCTCGGCCCCCAGCCGCGCCCAGCCCAGCCCCGCCGCGGGGCCGCCCCCTGCTAATCTCAGCGGATGCAGCCCCCTTTGAGGCTGACTTGAGCGACGGCGGGCCCCCGGCGGTGGTCGGGGTGGTGATGGGGTCCAGTTCTGACTGGGACACCATGCGCCATGCCGCAGAGACCCTGGAGCAGCTGGGGGTTCCCCACGAGACCAAGGTGGTCTCGGCCCACCGCACCCCGGACCTGCTCTTCGAGTACGCGGAGTCGGCTGAGTCCCGGGGGATCCGGGTGATCATCGCTGGGGCGGGGGGCGCCGCCCACGCGCCCGGAATGCTGGCCGCCAAGACCCACCTCCCGGTGCTGGGGGTGCCGGTAGAGTCCAAGGCGCTGCACGGGGTCGACTCGCTGCTCTCAATCGTGCAGATGCCCGCGGGGATACCGGTAGGGACCCTAGCGATCGGGCGCCCCGGGGCGGTCAATGCCGCCTTGCTGGCTGCCTCGATTCTGGCGCTGCAGGACCCTGCGGTGCGCCAAGCGCTGCTCAGCTACCGCTCCCGCCAGACCGACGCCGTCCTCGGCCGGCCCGACCCCGCCCGGGACTAGTTGGGCCGGATGCTGGCCCTGGCTGGCTCCCCGCTCGGGCTCACCGTAACCCCCCGTCAGACGGCAGGGGCGGCGTGCGCGGGCCAGGTCGGGCGCATGCTGCGGGGACGCCGCGCCGACCCCGAAGTGCTGCAGCGGGGGCGGGGCATTCCGAGGTCGTCACCTTCGAGTCAGGGTCGCTGCCGGCTAGGTCGGCCGCGCTGTTGGTGCGACGTTGCCCGGTCTTCTCGCCGCCCGCCGAGGCCCCGGCGGTGGCCCAGGGACCGGCTCTCGGCGAAGCAGCTCCTCGCCGAGCTCAAGATCGTGAACGGCGCGTTCGGGGCGGTGACGTTGGACGCGGAGCTGGGCCGGGCCCCCGCGGGTATGGAGGTGGTCCCGCGCGCGGACCGGGTGGTGCTCGACGAGATCAGGCGCAATGACCTCGGCCACAGGCCCTGGCAGAGCCTCGCCATCCGCACCCCGATCAGCAGTCTGGGGGTGAGGGGTGACTTCCACCCCTATGCCAACGTGGTTGCGGTCCGAATCGTTCAGTCGGAGGGCGGCATGAGTGGCAGCTGCGCCAGGGTTTCCTATGAGGCTCTTTCCGACGTCAGCAGCAGGCCAAGCGAGACCATCGAGTGGGAGTGAGCTCTGGGCCAGGGGACTCGCGGCTTCATGTCTTGGTGGTTGGTGGCGGTGGTAGGGAGCACGCCCTAGCCTGGGCCTGTGCCCGCAGTCCCTTGGTGGGCCGGGTGACCTGTGCCCCCGGCAATGCGGGGACGCTGCGGGTGGGCGAGAACCGCCAGGTGGCCGCGACCGACGCCGCCGGCATCGTCGCCCTGGCCATCTCGGAGCGGGCCGACCTGGCGGTGCTGGGCCCGGATGCGGCGGTGGCGGCGGGGGTGGGGGATGCCTTGGAGCTGGCTGGGGTGCGCTGCTTCGGTCCGAGCCGGGAGGCGGGGCGGCTGGAGAGCAGCAAGAGCTTTGCCAAGCGGCTGATGCAGCGGGCAGCGATCCCGACGCCAGCCTTCGTCGTCTTCGATGATCCCGAGTCCGCCGCTCGCCACCTCCGTCAGCGCACTGGGCCGGTGGTGGTGAAGGCGGATGGCCTGGCGATGGGCAAGGGGGCCTTCGTCTGCGCCGGCCCCGAGGAGGCGCTGACGGTGGTGGACCGGCTGCTGCGGGGGCACGAGCTGGGACCGGCGGGGGAGCGGGTGGTCATCGAGGACTGCCTCTTCGGCGAGGAGGCTTCCTTCTTCGCCATCTGCGATGGCGATACGGCGGTGATGCTACCTCCGGCGCGGGATTACAAGCGGGCTTTCGACGGTGACCTCGGGCCCAACACTGGGGGGATGGGCAGCTTCGCCCCCTCCCCGGTCGCAGGCTGGCCCGTCCTCAACCAACTCGTCCGGCGCCAGGTGGTCGAGCCGGCGTTGGCTGAGATGCGGCGCCTGGGCTGTCCCTACCGGGGCTGCCTTTACGTGGGGGCGATGCTGGTCGGGGAGGGAATCCAGGTCCTGGAGTTCAATGCCAGGTTTGGCGATCCTGAGACCGAGGTCCAGCTCCCCCTGCTGCCGGACCTGGTCCCGCTCTTCTGGCAGAGTGCGGAGGGGCGGCTCCAGCTTCCAGATCCCCAGCCGCTCGGGGGGGCCTGCGTCGGGGTGGTGGCCGCGCGAGAACCTTATCCGGCGCCCGTCGAGGTGGGTGGCGAGCTGGCGGGCATGGATGCCGCCGAGGAGCTGGGCTGCCTGGTCTTCCAGATGGGGACCCGCCTCTCGGCCCAGAGGCTGGCCGAGGTGAGCGGGGGCAGGGTACTCATCTGCACCGCCGTGGGTGCGGATCCGCAGGAGGCCCGGCGGCTCGCCTACCTGGGACTAGCGAGGATCAGCTTCCCGGGCATGCGGTACCGTCAGGACATCGCGGCCTGACGATCCCCCCGGAGCGGGTTCGTCGCCCGCCACTCCCAGAGCCATTCGAGGCAAGCCACTGGCCTCGACGCTCAGCCGGTGGGTGGCGCGCGGTGCCCCGAGCTGGAGTCGCCAGCTTGCAGCCCGGCACTCTGGACCAGCCTGACGCTGGGACTCACGGAGTCTCTAACGGCTACTAGCGGTCGATCACCAAACCCCGTCTGGAAGCCCTCCCTCGGTGGCCAGGCGCCCGGCGTGCCAGTCTGCTCGGTGCCGGTAGCAGCCCAGATATGGAGATCCGCATCCGCTGGGCCACCTCCTCGCCGACCGCAGTGCCGGGGCGACCAGCTCAGCGCGGTCCTCCAGGCAGTCCTCGCTCCGTTTCCGGGAGTGTTGCTGGTCAGTGATGACTCTGACGGAGATCCGGTAGCGCCAGGCGGCGGGATGACTGCTGGGTCGGCAACACCCGATCGCCCGGAGCGCCTTGAAGAGGACAGTGCTGGTGATGTCCTCGGCGAGCTCTCCGTTGCGGACTCTTGAGGTGACGTTCCGGCAGGTCTGGGGGAAGTAGTAGTCAACTAGCCGGCCCAGGCTGTCCGGGTCGTCCGGGGCCCGGCCGGTCAGCTCCTCCTCGCCATCGAGCGGCAGTCTTGCGGTCGCGAACCGAGACTGCAACCTCAAACGCATGGGGCTCAGGAAACAGATGGGACTCGGGCCCGGTCGCGAGCGACCGCATTTGTCTTGGCGTCACCCGGTTACGGTTCCCGGCCCAGAGGCAGGGGGCGCCGGATTCTCGGGAGCTCACTTGTCGGCCACCTATACTCAGATGAGGTGACAACGGCCCTGCCGCTGCAGCAAACCTCGCCGGACGGCCGACCATGATCGACCGCTACGCGCCCCCGGAGCTGCGGGAGCTGTGGTCGGATCACAATCGGCTGCGGCTCTGGCTTCAGGTGGAGCTCGCCGTGTGCGAGGCGAGGTCCGCGCTCGGCGAGATCCCCCCCGACGCAATGGCCCGGCTCCGAAAGGTGCCCCTCCCCTCGGTGGAGCGGGTTGGGGAGCTGGAGGTGGAGCAGGGCCACGACCTGGCCGCATTCGTCTCGGCGGTGCAGGAGCAGCTGGGCCCGGAGGGTGGCCAGATCCATCTCGGGATGACGAGCCAGGATGTGGTTGACACCGCTCTCGCGCTCCAGCTCCGGGAGGCCAACCGCATCGTCCTGGGGGATCTCGGCCGGCTCCTGGAGGTGGTCGGGTCGCTGGCCCTGCGGCACCGCCGGACCCCGATGGCCGGTCGCACCCACGGGATGCACGCCGAGCCGGTCACCTTCGGCTTCGTCCTGGCCAACCACCTGGACGAGCTGCGGCGGTCGGAGGAGCGACTGCGGAGGGCCGCAGCCGCGGTCCAGGTGGGCAAGCTCTCAGGCGCGGTGGGCACCCATGCCACCCTCAGCCCTGCGGTCGAGCTCAGGGCACTCGCCCTGCTCGACCTGGAACCGGCGGCGATCACCACCCAGGTGGTTGCCCGGGACCGCCACGCCGCGTACCTCTGCGCGCTGGCACTGCTGGGGGCGGTCTGTGAACGGCTGGCAATCACCCTGCGCCACCTCCAGCGCACCGAGGTTGGGGAGGTCCGGGAGCCGTTCGGCGAGCGCCAGAAGGGCTCGTCGGCGATGCCCCACAAGCGCAACCCGGTCCGACTGGAGCAGGTCTCCGGCCTCAGCAGGCTTCTCCGGGGCTGGGCTGTGGCAGGTCTGGAGGACGTGGCCCTCTGGCAGGAGCGTGACATCTCCCACTCCTCGGTCGAGCGAGTCGCCCTGCCCGACGCCACCATGGTCGCCGCCCACATCCTTCGCACCCTCACCCAGGTGCTGGCCGGGCTGGAGGTGGACGAGGTCGCCATGCGCGCCAATCTGAATCGGCGCGGCCAGCTCTCCCAGAGCCACCAGGTCCTGCTGTCCCTGGTCCGGCAGGGGATGCCGCGGGAGCAGGCATACCGACTGGTGCAGTCCCTCGCCCACGAGTCCGACCGCCCCGGGGGGGACTTTCGCAGGGCGACCGAGTTGAGTCCGGAGGTGGGGGCTCTGCTCAGCCATGAAGAGGTGGCCGCCTGCTTTGAGGTCGGGCCCTACCTTGCCCACGTCGACGAGAGCTTTCGCCGGCTGGGCCTGCTGGAGCCCGTCCCCGCGACCCGCTCCGGCGCCGGTGCCGTCGGCTGATGGAGGAGGCCTCGCGGTCGCTTCCGGAGGGCCTTGGCGAGCTGGAGATCCCGGGCATCGCGCTCTTCAGGCGGGGCAAGGTCCGGGACACCTTCGACCTCGGCGACCGGCTTCTGATGGTCTCCACCGACCGGGTCTCCGCCTTCGACGTCGTCCTGCCCACCCTGATCCCGGACCGGGGTCGGGTGCTGACCGCCATGTCCCGCTACTGGTTCCCCAAGACCTCCGGCCTGGTCCCCAACCACCTCCTGCCCGACGACCCGACGGTGCTGCCGGAGGGTACGTGGGAGCGGCTCGATGGCCGCGCCATGTTAGTGGCCAGGGCGGACCGGATCGATGTCGAGTGCGTGGTCCGGGGGCGGCTGGCGGGGAGTGGTTGGCAGGAGTACCTGGCGACCGGGAAGCTCGCTGGGGAGCCCCTGCCGCCGGGGCTCTCCTTCGGCGATGAGCTGCCAGAGCTCCGTTTCACTCCAGCCCTGAAGAAAGACCACGGGCACGACGAGAACATCAGCCGAGCCCAGCTCACGAGGTTGGTGGGCGGTGAGCTGGCCGGCCAGCTGGAGGAGTTCAGCTACCGGATCTTCCGGCTGGCCCAGGTCCATTGCCGGGAGTCCGGCTTCGTCTTGGTGGACACCAAGTTCGAGTTCGGGTTCATCGAGGGGGTACTCACTCTCATTGATGAGCTGCTTACCCCTGACTCCTCCCGGCTCTGGGAGCTCAGCGTGGAGGTGGGCAGCGACTCCTACGGTTTCGACAAGCAGCTGGTCCGTGACTACCTGACCCGCTCCGGCTGGGACCGCAACCCGCCGGCGCCGGCGCTTCCCGACGAGCTGGTGCGGGAGACCCGGCGCCGCTACCTGGAGGCCTGCCGACGGATCACCGACAGCGAGTTGTAGCCGAGGTGGTGGTCAGCCTCAAGCCCGTGGTCAACGATCCCCAGGGGCTGGTGGTGACCGACGCCCTCCACGCCCTTGGCTATCCCGAGGTGGAGTGGACCCGGGTAGGCAAGTTCATAAGTCTGGAGCTGGATGGTCCTGACCTCGAGACCGCGCGGGGCCGGGTCGACGAGATGTGCCGCCAGCTGCTCTGCAACGGGGTGATCGAGGACTACCGGTTCGAGGTGCGGGAGGTGGCGGGGGAAGGTTGACAGTTTGCTTCGGCATCGTGGTCTTTCCGGGGACCTGGAGCGACCGTGACTGCGTCCACGCGGTCGAGCTGGCCGGGGCGGAGGCGACTCTGCTCTGGCACGCCGACCGGGACCTGCGGGGAGCCGACATCGTGGTGCTCCCGGGGGGCTTTTCCTACGGGGACTACCTGCGCACGGGCGCGATTGCGCGCTTTTCGCCGGTGATGCAGGCGGTAAAGAAGTTTGCCGGCGGCGGCGGCTTGGTGGCCGGAATCTGCAACGGCTTTCAGATTCTGACCGAGGCCGGNNCAACGGCTTTCAGATCCTCTGCGAGGCCGGCCTGCTGCCCGGTGCGCTGCTAAGGAACGACAGTCTCCAGTTCCGCTGCCAGCCCACCTGGTTGCGGGTAGACACTCACAGCACCCCATTCCTGGTCGGCTGTCATCCGGGGAGCACCCTCAGGGTGCCGGTGTCACACGGTGAGGGCCGGTTCTACGCAGACGCCAAGACCCTGGCGCAGCTCAACTCCGAGGGTCGGGTCGCCCTCCGCTACAGCGAGTCGGACGGCCAGCTCACCCCCGACGCCAATCCCAACGGCTCTCTGGAGAACATAGCGGGGATCCTCAACGAGCAGGGCAACGTGCTGGGAATGATGCCCCACCCGGAGCGGGCCTGCGAGGAGTTGCTGGGCTCCGCGGACGGCCTTCAGCTCTTCAGCTCGGCGATCCAGGCCCTGGCCGCCAGGGCGGGATGAATCAGCCGCCCGCAGCCGCCGGCCCCAGCTCGTCCGAGCTCCGCGAGCTGGCGCTCAGCGAGGCCGAGTACCGCACCGCCGTGGCGCTGCTGGGGCGCGCCCCCAACCGTCTGGAGCTGGGGATGCTGGGCGCGCTCTGGTCCGAGCACTGCTCCTACAAGACCTCTCGCCCTCTGCTGCGCCAGCTTCCCTCGGCAGGACCCCGGGTGGTTCAGGGCCCGGGGGAGAACGCCGGGGTGGTGGACCTGGGCGGCGATCTGCTGTGCTGCTTCAAGATCGAGTCCCACAACCACCCCAGCGCCGTGGAGCCGGTCCAGGGGGCGGCCACCGGGGTGGGCGGGATCCTCCGGGACGTCTTCGCCATGGGCGCCCGGCCAGTCGCGCTCCTGGATGGTATCCGCTTCGGAGAGCTGGACGAGCCGGCGCAGCGCCACCGCTTCGCCCGGGTGGTGGAGGGCATCGGGTGGTACGGCAACTGCATCGGGGTGCCGACCGTGGGCGGCGAGACCTACTTCGACTCCCCCTACCGCCACAACTGTCTGGTCAACGCCATGTGCGTGGGGTTGGCCCGCGGAGACCAGCTGGCCCGGGCGGTGGCCAGCGGCCCGGGCAACCCGGTCTTGCTGGTGGGGGCGGACACCGGCCGGGACGGCATCCACGGGGCCACCTTCGCGTCGATGCAGCTGGGCAAGGGAGCCGGGGACCGTCGCCCGGCGGTCCAGGTGGGCAACCCCTTTCTGGAGAAGTGCCTGCTTGAGGCCTGTCTGGAGCTGACTTCTGATCCCGACCTGATCGGGCTCCAAGATTGTGGGGCGGCCGGGCTCACTAGCAGCTGCGCCGAGATGGCCCATCGAGGCGGCGTGGGGATCGAGATCGCGGTGGACCGGGTCAGCCGGCGGGAGCGTGACATGACCCCGTACGAGGTCATGCTCAGCGAGTCCCAGGAGCGGATGGTGCTGGTGCCCCGGCGGGGCAGCGAGGAGCGCTTCCAGGCCGCCTTCCAGCGCTGGGGGCTGCACAGTGACGTGGTGGGCTGGGTCCTGGAGGAGTCAGTCTTTCGGATCACTGACCGAGGCCACCAGGTGGCCTCCCTGCCGATCTCCGTCTTGGTCTCGGGCTTCCCCGAGCGTAGCCCCCAGTCCCGACCACCCGAGGTTCGTTCGGTAACCCCCGCCGACCCTCTCAGTCTGGCTCCGCCTTGGCCGGTCGCAGAGGCCTGGCGGCGGCTGCTTTCCTCCCCCAACTGTGGCGACACACGTTGGATCTGGCGCCAGTACGACCACCAAGTGGGCGACGATACCGTGCTCGGCCCCGGGGCCGACGCGGCCGTGCTGCGGCTCCGGGGCCGGCGTGACGGACTGGCCATGACCGTGGACAGCGCCCACCGGTCCGCCGGGCTGGACCCGCGGCGGGCGACCGCCATCGGGGTCGCCGAGGCGTTGCGCAATCTGGCGTGCGTCGGTGCCGAGCCGCTGGCGCTCACCAACTGCCTCAACTTCGGCGACCCCGACCAGCCCGAGGTCATGTGGCAGCTTAAGGAGGCGGTGGCGGGGCTGGCCGAGGCCGCCCGGGAGCTCGGAGTCCCGGTGGTCAGCGGCAACGTCAGCCTCTACAACCAGTTCGACGGTAAGGGGATCCCCCCCACCCCGACCCTGGGAATGGTGGGACTGGTCGCGGACCTGGAGCGCCGCCTCGGGGCTGGCTTCGTCGAGGCCGGCGACCTGCTGGCCCTCCTCGGCCCGGCGGGGGCCGGCCCCCAGGGTGTCGAGCTAGGGGGATCCGAGTACCAGCGTCTGGCCCACGGCACCCTGGCGGGTTCGGCCCCCGAGCTCGACCTTGCGGCCGAGGCCCGCTCGGCGGCAGCCGTGCGCGAGGCGGCGGCCAGGAGCCTACTTCGGTCGGCCCACGACTGCTCTCTGGGTGGCCTGGCGGTGACCCTGGCCGAGTCTGCGGTCCTCGGCGGTCTGGGGGCCAGGATCCGGGCGCCGCTGCCCCCTCCTCCGAACCCGCCGCCCGGTTGGGTCCACGGGGCGTTGTTTGGGGAGACCCAGGGGCGTTACCTGATCAGCCTTCGTCCAGATCAGCTGGCCGCGGCCCAGGCGCTCTTCGCGGAGTACCGGGCGCCCTTCGCGGTTCTGGGCGAGGTCGGGGGCGGCAAGGTCGCCGTCGAGGGGCTGGCGGAGATCGAGCTGGCCGAGGCGCAGGCGAGCCTGGCCGGGGCGATTCCGAGTCGGATGGAGCGGGCCGCGAGGGCCGGGAGGTGAGTTGGGCCAGTTTCCGACCGGCGCCGGATTCCTCGACTGGCCGACCGACCGGTATCCTGATGGCGGTGACCGCCAAGGCAGTGACCGCTGTCCCGCCGCCCTTCGTCTCCGACGGGGCTGGAGAGAAGCCCGACAAACTCCATGAGGCTTGCGGGATCTTCGGCGGGTACACCCCCGACCAGGAGGTCGCCAGCCTCTGCTATCTGGGCCTCTATGCCCTCCAGCACCGGGGCCAGGAGTCGGCCGGGATCTGCACCTCCGATGGGGAGCGGCTCCATCTGCACCGGGACATGGGCCTGGTGGGCCAGGTATTCTCCGCCGAGACCCTTGCCCAGCTTTTGGGTCCGGTTGGCATCGGCCATACCCGCTACTCCACCACTGGCTCCTCCCGGCTCAGCAACGCCCAGCCCATCACGTTCAACCACGGTCAGCTGGGGCCGGTGGCACTGGCCCACAACGGTAACCTGACCAACACCCAGGCGCTCCATGCAGAGCTCGTCGAGGAAGGCCAGCACTTCGAGAGCTCAAGCGACAGCGAGGTACTGGCGACGCTTCTGGCCCGGACCCCAGGGGAACGGCTGGAGGTGGTACTGCAGCGGGCGCTTCCCAGGGCCCAGGGAGCCTACTCCCTGGGGCTTATTACCAAAGACAGCCTGGTGGCGGCCCGGGACGAACTCGGCATCAGGCCACTTTGCATCGGCCGACTGGGTGACCTGGACGCGCCCGGTGGGGCCGGCTACATCATCGCCAGCGAGACCTGCGGCCTGGACGTGGTCGGGGCCAGGCTGGTCCGCGAGGTCCGGCCCGGGGAGATCGTCACCATCGACCAGGAGGGGCTCCACAGCGCCAACTTCGGGGTCAGCCGCCAGCCGGCCATGTGCTCCTTCGAATTCATCTACTTCGCCCGC
>PLTL01000158.1 GCA_003164475.1 Candidatus Dormiibacterota bacterium
TGCTGGGGATCACGAAGGCCTGGGGGCGCGCCATGTAGATGTCCCCCTGGAGCTCGCCGGAGACCCGCTGCGGCCCGAGCAGGAGGAAGTAGAGCGGGTACCCGGCCAGCACCGCAAACACTGCCAACGCGGCGGCCCCGGCGCGGAGCGCGTAGCCGAGCCGCTCCCGGAGCCGGGCTCGGAAGATGACCGCGAGGGTGATCAGCGCAGGGACGCACATCACCACCGAGATGGCCAGCAGCTCCGTGCCGGTGAGGAGCTGGGCGGCGGTCGCCAACCCGAGGAGGCCTCCGATCAGCCAGGCTCGGCGCCGCTGGCGCACCAGGATCTCGTCCAGGAGGAGCACGAGCAGGGGAGGGAAGACCGCCACGAAGATCTGGGCGTGCACGGTGATCTGGCTGGCCACGAACGGGCTGAACTGGTAGAGCAGTCCAGCGACGGCGGCCGGGACCCACCGTTTCGAGTACCTGCGCACCGCCAGGAAGGCGCACCAGCCGGAGAGCCACAAGCTCAGCAGGGTCAGGACGTTGTAGGAGACCATCGGGCCCCAGAGCACGGTGACCGGTGACAACACCAGCGACGGGAAGAGGCTTGACGAGTTCCACATCAGGTTGACGCCGGTCGGGTAGTGGAGAAAGGAGGTGAACAGGGGATTGAGGTGGTGGCTGAGGGCAAAGGGCACCCACTGCAATGCCCAGATCGACAGCGAGGGGTCCCCGGTGGTCCCGACGATGGTGTCGTGGCCCGTGAAGAGCCCCGGGCGCAGCGCCGCCACCGCCACGGCGAGGTAGAGGAGCGGTGCCAGCGCGGCTAGGGCCGGCCGCAAACGCCTACCTTCCGTCGTATTTGAAGCGGCCTGACCGGGCGGTGCCTCCGCACCGGTGGGGGCACCGGGTTGGAGCGTCGGCTCCGACCGCGTCGTCATCGCCCCCTCAGCGCCGTTGGGGGGCGCGCCAGCTCCGGTAGCGCACCAGGGTCCGGATTGCGCGCACCCCGTCCATGGCCGTCAGCTTCTTGCCCTCGGCACGCGACCGGGCGGCGTAGCTGACCGGAACCTCGTAGATGCGCTGGCCGGAGCGGAGCAGTTTGGCGGTGATCTCGGGCTCCAGTTCGAAGCCGCGGGCCTGGAGGTCCAGCGAAAGGGCGACCTCCCGCGGCATGACCTTGTAACCGGTCTCCATGTCGGAGAGGTAGCAGTTGTAGATGACGTTGGTGGCCAAGGTGACCAGCCGGTTCCCGACCACGTACCAGTACGAGTAGGCCGTGTGGCTGGAGAAGGCCCGCGAGCCGTAGACCACGGTCGCCTGCCCGCTGCGTATCGGGTCCAGCAGGCGCGCGTAGTCGGCGGGGTCGTACTCGAGGTCGGCATCCTGGATCAGGATCACCTCTCCGCGTGCCTTCTCCAGGGCCGTGCGGATCGCCGCGCCCTTGCCTCCATTGACCCGGTGGCGGTAGGCGTGCACCCGGGGGTCGGCGGCCGCACGTGCCTCCATCAGCTCCCAGGTGCGGTCGGTCGAGCCGTCGTCCACCAAGATCAGCTCCAGGTCGACCGGGGAGGCGAGGACGTTATCGAGGACCTGGGAGATGGTCCGCGCCTCGTTGAGGGCGGGCATCAGGACCGAGAGGAAGGGTGCGTCCATGGGCGCGGGCATCCTACCCCAACACCGCAGCGTGTCCGGGTTGCTCTCGCGAGGATCCCGGTTCCGAGCCGCCCCCCTGCCACCACGCGATGGTCCGGGCCAGGCCGTCCTTCAACGGGACGCGAGGCTCCCAGGCGAGAAGCTGTCGCGCCAGGGTGATGTCCGGTCGCCGGCGCCGGGGATCGTCGACCGGCAGTGGCTCAAAGACGATCTCACTCGTGCTCCCGCAGAGCTCGCGGACCGTCCGGGCCAGCTCGAGCATGGTGATCTCGCTCGGATTACCGAGGTTGACCGGGAGCGCGTGATCGGAAACGAGCAGCCGATGGATGCCGTCGATCAGGTCGTCGACATAGCAGAGGCTCCGGGTCTGCGAACCCTCGCCGAAGACGGTGATCGGCTCACCGGCCAGGGCCTGCGTGACGAAGGCGGGCACCGCGCGCCCGTCATGCCGGCGCATGCGCGGCCCATAGGTGTTGAAGATCCGCACGATCCGGGTGTCCAGACCGTGATGGTTGTGGTAGGCCATGGTGAACGCCTCAGCCGCCCGCTTGGCCTCGTCGTAGATGCTCCGTGGCCCCACCGGGTTGACGTGTCCCCAGTAGGTCTCGGGCTGGGGGTGGACCTCCGGGTCACCGTAGACCTCGCTGGTGCTGGCGAGCAGGAAGCGCGCCCCCTTGGCCATGGCCAGCCCCAGGGCCCGGTGGGTGCCCAGCGTGCCCACTTTGATGGTCTGGATCGGCAGCAGCGCGTAGTCGATGGGACTGGCCGGCGAGGCGAAATGGAGCACGGCGTCAACCGGGCCCTCCACGTCGAGGTACTCGGTGACGTCCTGCCTCTGGAAGGTGAACGCTGGGTTACCGCCCAGATGGGCGATGTTGTCCAGGCTGCCGGTAAGGAGGTTGTCGATGGCGACCACCGCGATGCCACGCCCGAGGAAATGGTCGCAGAGGTGCGAGCCAAGAAACCCGGCCCCCCCCGTCACCACCACTCGTTCCAGGCGTCGAGTCTTGCCGGACATCGCCGTCGATCCTACCGTGGACTCAGGGATGGACGTCGAACCAGACGATCACACCTCCGGTCGCCACCCCGGGCTCGCCCGTGAGCTCGGTGAAGAACTGCCCTTCCTGCCCTTGGGCGCTCGACGGGCCGACCACGATGCTCCCGACGTCGTGGGCGTGCATGTCCCCCAGGTAGGTATCGCGCAGGGAGGGAGACAGTGTCGTGGGAGCCGGCGCCCCGTTTCCCAGCGCGGTCAGCTCCCAGCCCAGGGCGTCTGTCTCTGGGCCCCATTCGAATCCGCCCGGTCCCGGCGTGAAGACCATCCCGATCTGGGTCTTGAAGTCCAGACCCGAGATCGCCTGCCACACCTCGGGAGGGTAGTCGGGGACCCCACCGCCGTACGGGGTCATCAGCACCGAGCCGGTGGTGGGGAGCCGGCTGGCGGCGCCGTCGGTGAAGAACGGGGGGATCACGTACTGAGCCGCGGAGATCGGCAGAGTGGGGATGAGGGGCACCAGCGCCACCATGGCGGCGGCCAGGCCTGCGATCCGCCATCGCAGGGGCGCCTCCAGCACCTGGTCGAGGAATACGGCCACGATCAGGGCCAGGGCCAGATAGCCGGCCACCATCAGGCGCACCGGCAGGACGTTGTCGAGCACCGGAAGGCCCTGAGGGATGAGCCAGGGGAGCGGGATCCCCGTGGCGGTACCGTGCAGGGTGAGGTTGCCGCCCAGTGCCAGCACCACGGCGCAGGCGACGGTGACCGCCGCGGCCACCACGACCGGGTGCCGTCGCAGGCGGATGGTGACCGCCACCGCCAGGAGCAGCAGAGGTACGCCGATGTACACGCTGGAGTCGAGGACCGTAGAGGACCCGCCGATCAGCTCGAAGGTGGAGGGGACGAGGAAGGACGTTGGC
>PLTL01000058.1 GCA_003164475.1 Candidatus Dormiibacterota bacterium
GATCCGCTCAGCTCGTGCCTGTTCGACCACGATCCCCTCGATGGCCGAGGAGGCGATCACCGATTCAACCCGGGCGGATTCGGCGAGCTCTTTCAATAAGCCCGGGAGCTGGTCGGCATAGAGGGCCTCCGAGCCGCGACCAGCATCGACGGTGCTCAGGCGCGCCACGACGCCGCCTGGGACGGCGCCGATGCTGGAGTCGAGGTCGGCGAAGCTGCGCATCTGCCAATCTTCCGCTAAAGCTGCTAATTCCGGTCTAGATTAGCTAGTTTATCGCTTTCTGCCGGTGAGCGCCGAACACGCCGGCAATCTCGCTCGGGTCTAGGCCCACGCGCTTGAGGGCGCTGAGAGAGGTCGCGCCGCGGTCCACCAGCACGGGGTCCGATTCCCGGGGTTCCCGGAGGTGGATGCAGGCCTGGTAGCGGCCACCGCTGCCGAAAGCGTCACCGGATCCCAGCGAAGGTGACGGCAACGGTCGGGCCACCGGGGGGAACTCATCGATCCATTCTCGTTCGTGCGGGCGTGCTCCGTAACGGTTGGAAGAGAGCGCTGGGTCAGGCCCGAGAAGGGGAAGGAGCTTGGACGACGCCTGGCAGGACGGGAGATGTCGCCTCGTGCAGGTGGTTGCCAACGACGGACACACGAGCAGAAACCAGCCTGGAGGCAAAGGGGCCTAGGAGCAACTCTGAGAGTTTGGGCAGTAGGGGACGCCCTCGATCTGACCTATCCGAATCCACACCGGGGCCAGCGCAGTAGATGGCGGGGTTGAGTTCCAAACTGGCTGACTGCCGGCGTAGGTGGCAGGCACGTACATGGATCGGCCGCCAAGCGATTCGGAGCCCGTCTTGCCTGTCGGGTAGATCCATGATGCCTTGGCACTCAGTGTCTCCACAACGTAAGCCGTCACGGGGATCTCGTCTTGCGAGTTGACCACCCGGTAGGGGGACGGCGTTTCTCCCTGCACTGAGACTTCGTGGTAAGTGTGGGAGACCCCGCTGGAGGTGCCCGCGGCCCCAGCTGCATCTGGGCCCGTCTCCATCGTGCAGATGCCATCCCCGAAGCACCACTCGACTCCAGACTCCTGCAAGGTCGCTGTCACGGTGAGCACCAGAGCGCGACCATCAAAGGTCTCGTCGCTGATCTGGCTCCCCGAGGCGGTCGCATCGGGCGGGACATTGTCCCCTTGGAGATAGAAGTAGGTGGGCAGGTTCACGGCGGCGTTCAACGGGGGCGTGGCGACTACCGATCCTGCGCTCAGGTTTCCCCCGATCAGCTCATTCACAAGGATGTTTTCCATGTTCTGAATCTGGGACGGGTTCCCGGGAGAGTTGCAGATGGCGCCAGAGCCCTTCGCGGAGCAGATCGGCATCGCATAGAGGCCCTTCGTCTCCGGAAGACCACTGTCAACGCAAGCGGACTGGCCAGCGGCCTTGTTGGGGTTGGCCTTGAGCGGCTGGTAGAACTCGCCGTAGACGCTGTAGTCGGCAAGCAGGACCGCCCCATCGGCCGTGCTGATGTTCACGCGACCTCCCGTCCCAGAGGCATCTTGCTGCAAGTCTCCGATAAGCCCGCCAGCGGGCCATGGCCATGCAACGACGCCATCAGTGGCGGCGAAGTAGCTCTCTTGGTCGCCAGGGCCCCAAAACCGGGCGCCGCCGGGACCAAATGCGGACGAGGTGAACTCGTATTCGCCAACGCATGCGGCTGGCGTCCCGTTGTAGTAGCTCCCCGGTGCAGTGGAGGTCGTTCCGTCATAGTCGATTGGTTGGAAGGTCTGGTTCGTCCCGGCGTACCAGCCGGTCGGAGTGGTGCCGGTGCCACTGCCTGGGGCAGGTGGAGGAGGAGGTGGGGGAGAGCATGAATTGCCACATGACGCGGCCATCACCGAGCTACCGACCCCGCCAGCGCTCGCTCCAGACCATAGAGCTGTCACCACAGCCACTACGGCTAGCCCAGCCAGTGTTCCGCGAGACACTCCTACCCGTTGCCTCCAGATGTTGGTGTGCAATAGGAGGCGGCAACATCTCCAGGTTGGAACCCTGGGCACGAAGCGGCCCCCGTCGAGTACCAGATGGTGCCCAGGGGAGCTAGCGCTTTGGGAGCGCCAAAGAAAAGGTCAGGCACATTGGAAGAGCTAAAGAGCACGGTTCCTGACGCGGTCTGGAGATGGCATTTGCCCCCGGGCGAACTGAAGGTCGCTACGAACCCATACTCATTGGCACCCTGCCCAAACGTGGTAGGAATGGGCACTAATTGGAGGGTGACTGGCAACGCGCAGCCGACGACTGAGATCTTTGTCCCGGCGGTCAGCGCGGCCGTGACCGGTGCGGTGCCTGGATAAGCATTGTCGGACACGACGGCACTAACTCCCACACCTGACCCCTGGGACAGGAAGTAGTCCTCGTAGCCTTGCTCTTCAAGAAATTCCTGCCCCCAAACCTGGGCCTTTCCATTCGAGATAGTTCCATTCGTCCCGTTCAACACTGGGACATGCCCTAGGCGCGTAACGAAAGTAGCCGGCGGCGGATCGGTCTGGAACGCTCCGACCCATGCGCTCTGAATGGATGCCGGTCCAGTCGAGTCGGCGAGGGCACTGAATACGCCGGTCTTCTGATTGACCCACTCCGAAGCTATGTACCCTCTTCCCGCCCCAGTAGAGGTGCTCGAGGGAGTGGGATGCGGCTTACTGCCCGACCCACTAGAGCACGCGGACAAGCCAATCGCTCCACCCACCACCAGGGCGACCGCTATCCCGCTCCGAGTAAATCCTTTGAAGATGCTCCTCGGTCCCATTATCGACCCTCCGAGATTGGATGCTACCAATAGCCCCTGTCAATCGAGAGTATCGAGATCATGGCGGGCGGCTGCGCTGACTTGAGCCTAAGTTCGTACCGCGCCGAGGAATATCGGTAGCTACCGGATAGCGTACCACCCCCGGGCGACGCATGGCTACCGACAGCCCATAGCAAACTGCCTAAGGAAGGTGGGGGAGGGGACGGGATGGCCCGCCTCCACGCCACCCTAGAGGTCGGTATGACTCGCCGCGTTGTCCTGGAAGAGTGACCCCCGTCTGATGTACCGACGCACCACCGGCAGGCTCTTGTGGCCGGTCTGGTCCATGATCGAGCGCTCAGACGCGCCACCAGCCGCCGCCGCAGTAGCCAGCCCTGATCTGAGGCTGTGCCCGGCATAGGAGGTCGGCTCCAGCCCAGCCGTCACCGCTGCCGCCTTAACGATCAGAGCGACGGACTGGGCAGTTAGTCTCCTGTCCCGAACGCCTCCCCGCGAGTTCATGGGCCGGAAGCACGGGCCCTTGAGGAGGCAGGCCGCTGACTGCCAGGCTCTCCAGGCCTTCACTGGACAGGTGTCGACGTGACGACCGAAGGGGATCCCAACCTCGCGGCCGACCCCTTCCTGGTCGGTCTTGCTACGGCGGATCCTCACGCGCAGGCCTTGAGCCGTCTCCTCCAGGTCGTCAACGTCCAGGGCGACCAGCTCACTCCTCCTGAACCCTCCAGCGAAACCGAGGAGGAGGATAGCCCGGTCCCGCAACCCGGACAGAGTGTCGAGCTCCATATGGTCGAGCATGGCCCGAAGGTCATCGGTGGCCAGGGCCGTCTTCTGGAAGCGCGGAGCCGTCCCGAGCACCCTCCTTATCCCGGCCAGGGTCTTCCTCACCGTCTCGTCCGACGTCGGTGATGGCAGATGAGAGAGCTTGTGGGCTTCGGAGATCGCCGAGGCCCGCCGGTCTATGGTGGCGGCCGTGACCTCACCAGTCGAGGCGAGCCAGCTCAGATAGCCAGAGACAGTCTCGGGGGTGGCGGGCAGGCTGGCGAGCTGCCATGTACCTGCCCACTCCTGAAAGTCAGCGAAATCACTGCGGTAAGCCCGCAAGGTGTTCGGGGACCTGGAGGCACCAATGAACTTGACGCTGGCTCTGCTCAGCGCCCGATCGGGAGTTGGTGTGATGTGGAGGATGACACCCTGATCGGTCATGGGCTGGCCCGAGTATAGACCGGGCCAGCGATCGGGTCAGCAGCAACTAGTGCTAATGGACGTTATCGCTACTTGGAACACGAGAGAAGTGAAGTTCCTAACCCAAACTCACCTCAGTAGTGAACTTTGGGCACGTCTGGCTCTTACGCGGCGGCCCTCTCCACCCTGAGAACGTATTGATGCTTGGCCTGGCCAGCCCTGATCACGATGGCGCTGTAGCGTTCGCTTGAGTTGACCAGCTCCTCACCGGCCTGACGAAGCCGAGTCCGAAAGCGGTCAGGGTTGCTATCGCGACTTCCAAGCGTCTGAGCCAGACGCGAGTCAATCGTGATCTCATAGAGCGTGCCTTCCTGGAACCCCTTCTGGGACTCTAGGAACGCATACAGGCGGCGGCCCAGGCTCGACTGGAGACGGCCACGCATGACTCCCCAGTCCAACTTCACGAACTGCCTCTCCCGTAGCTGCTCGTGCATGAAGGTGGAGAGGGTCACGGTGACCGTCGCGGCGCCTGGCTCGATACTCTCCCCGTCGAGAGAGTCCCGGCGCTCCAGTATCTGAACGTCGTCGAAGATCCCGAAGTGGCGGGTCACCATCTTCTTTGTCCTCGCATCCCAGACCTTGCCGGTAAACCTGGTCCGGTCGATGCGGTGTAGGGAATCCGAGATCAGGTTTCGGCGGCTACCTCCCCAGGTCACACCGAACTCCCGAGCGCACTCGCGTAGGGAGAACTCGACGGTGGGTGCCTCTGGCTTCCAGCGACCCATGATCCAGGCCACCAGCTCCATCTCGTGGACGGAAAGCTGGCCAAGACTGTATTCCACAGTAAGCGAGCCAACAATGTCCTCGGTCTGGTACTTGAACTCCAGCACCTTGCGATTCGGCTCGGTCGACCAGATGGCCTTTCGCGAGAGGTTGTATTCGAGACGAGCTGGCGTCTTGCTGGAGATCAAGGGCAGCACCAGGTCTTTGGCCTGCTCGGTGATCAGCTCTATCTCAGCCTCGACATCATCTTCGACCACCACTGCGGTGAGGCGCTTGAACTGCTCCGAGAACTGCGGAATGATCCGATCAAGCCGCTCTCGGAGGTCGTCGGCAAGCAGGACCGGCTCCCGGGATCCACGGTTCGCAGACATATCCGGCAGGGATCTTCTCCAGCTAGGGTGTGATCAAGATGTAGGTTCGGATCGATGCCCGCCCCACTAGGGCTAGCGACAGGCTACCAATA
>PLTL01000051.1 GCA_003164475.1 Candidatus Dormiibacterota bacterium
GGCAATCGGCGCAGTGGCGCATGTGGTGATCGACGGACGTTCGCTGCTCGGGGGTCAGCTCGCGGACGCCCGCGGGCACCATCGCGGAGAGCGCGGGGCAGTGCGTCCGCCTACGGGCCACGAGGAGGTAGCGGACCGCATTGCCGAGCGCTTCCTTGGCCCGATTGACGAGGACCGCGGCATGCCCGGGGTCGATGCCCAGGACGGCTGCCACCTCGGGGGTGGTCAGCTGCTGTCTGACGGTCAGGTCCAGCACCGCGTACTGGCGCGGTTCGAGACTGGCGGCCGCGCTCCAGACCAGGGCGGCAGCCTCCTTCGAGGTCAGCTGGTCCTCCGGGCCCGGGGCTGGGTTCGCCAGATCAAGCCTCTGGTCGATGTCGTCAGCGGGATGGCGCTGACGCTGTTCGTCGAGGGCCGCGTGACTCGCGATGCTGAACAGCCAGCTCCTCACCCGACTGGGATCGCGCAGCGCCGCTCGCTTCTCGAAGGCCTTCAGGAAGGTCATCTGGGTCAGGTCCTCCGCCAGGGCGGGGTCCCGCGTGGTGCGGAGGAGGAAGTCATGGATGACCGGGGCATGGCGCTGGTACAGCTCACCCAGGGCATTGGTGTCGCCGCTCATCACAAGACGACCCGCGAGGTCGCTATCGCTACCCATGGCCGCGCTCCTCGTGACTCCTGGAGGCTGTGATGCATGTGAGCCCATTCTGCGGGGTGACGATGGGGAAGGTCATGGGCCGCTGATCACCACGCCGTCCTGTCCCACTGCTACGCAAAGGGTCGGACTTGGACAAGAGAGCGCGTCAACGAAGTACCCAACGACCCCATCGAAGTTAGTCACTGCCCAAGCCGAGGCCCCGCCCGTTGGATCGGTGGAGGTCAGCACTTGGCCATGACCGAAGGTCCCGTTGCCGGCGTTCGCATCCCAGGCGACGCAGAAGCTCGAATTGGGACAGGACACGTAGGAGAGGGGTTCGCTGGAGCCGAGGTTGGTGACTTTCCAGGCCGTCCTCCCTCCGGTTGGATTGGTGGAGGTGGCAATGTCACCTCGCGTTCCTACGGCGACGCACAACCCTCCCGTGGCACAGGAGACACCACCCACCCCGAGATCCAGGTTGGTGATCATCCAAGCAGCGGCGCCGCCGGTAGGGTGCGCAGAGACCTCCATGTCGCCGAGTTGATCCATGGCGACGCAGAGGGTCGCAGTAGGGCAGGACAGCACGTCCCACTCCTCTTGCCCGTCAGTATGGGCTGCGCGCCACGCCGAAGCGCCACCGGTGGGATGGGTTGAGGTTAGTACAGTCCCGGGGCCCACGGCGACGCAGAAGCTGGCGGTCGGGCAGGACACCGCGCTGGCGGCACCGCCCAGATTGGTGACCTGCCAACTCGACACCCCTCCCGTCGGATCAGTGGAGGTCACCACCACGGAATCACCGTCTCGGGAACCGACCGCAACGCAGAGGCTCGCGCTTGGACATGAGACGTGTCCCAAAACCACGTCGTTGCCGCCGCCCAAGTGCACTACCTTCCAGGCTGACGGACCGCCGGCGGGATCGGTGGAGGTAACCACGTTGCCCAGCGAATCCACCGCGGCGCAGAGGTTCGGGGTCGGACAGGAGACTCCGTAGAGGATTACGTCTGTGTCACCGGCGTCCTCAATCGCAGTCTCGACGTGAGTTTCGTGCCAGGTCGACGGGCCTGTCAGTGCGCCACCGTTGTTCGGACTCCCGCCCACGGACCCGGTGGTGTGCGAAGGTGTGGCCCCCCTCGCGTAGATCAGGGAAACGGTCCCGGCTCCGGCGATAACCGCGACTCCGACGACCGCTGCCAGTACCTTGGAAGTTACAGCGTTCCGAATGGCACCCCGTGTCGCCGCATGCCCTACTCCGTGGGCTGACGCCACTTGCGTGCTGGTAGTCAGGTGGGTCGCAGTGAGTTGAGCGTGAAGCGTGGGAGGCAGGGAGGTTCCAGGTACTGGCTGGAGGGCGCGGGGCAGTCCGATCGTCGCGATGCCGCCGAGGATCTCCACCGGGCGGGTCAGCGCGCTCGCCATGGTCCGGCACTCGGCGCAGTGGCGCATGTGGTGATCCACGGAGGTTCGCTGCTCCGGGGTCAACTCGCGGACACCTGCGGGCACCATCGCGGAGAGCGTGGGGCAGTGCGTCCTGCGGCGGGCAACGAGCAGGTAGCGGACCGCATTGCCGAGCGCTTCCTTGGCCCGGTTGACGAGGACAGCTGCGTGACCGGGGTCGATGCCCAGGACCGCCGCCACCTCGGGAGTGGTCAGCTGCTGTCTGACGGTCAGGTCCAGCACCGCGTACTGGCGCGGTTCGAGACTGGCGGCCGCGCTCCAGACCAGGGCGGCAGCCTCCTTCGAGGTCAGCTGGTCCTCCGGGCCCGGGGCTGGGTTCGCCAGATCAAGCCTCTGGTCGATGTCGTCAGCGGGATGGCGCTGACGCTGTTCGTCAAGGGCCGCGTGGCTCGCGATGCTGAACAGCCAGCTCCGCACCCGGCTGGGGTCGCGCAGCGCCGCGCGCTTCTCGAAGGCCTTCAGGAAGGTCATCTGGGTCAGGTCCTCCGCCAGGGCGGGGTCCCGCGTGGTGCGGAGGAGAAAGTCGTGGATGGCCGGGGCATGACGCTGGTACAGCTCACCCAGGGCGTCGGTGTCGCCGTTCAGGACGACACGCGTGGCGAGATCGCTATCGGGGAGCATGGGAATCCTCCGCCCCGGAGCCCGCGCCTCTCGGCGACGGGTGAGGATTGCTGCCCTCGACGGGGGCGCCGTGCCGCGTGCGACGCCCGAAGGTGCTCTCTGCCCGGTGATCCACTTGAGCCTCCTCTGCGGGTGGGGTCCCGCTTTCACTGTCAGGAGATGAGACGAGCCGGCGGCCACCGGATAACGTTCTGACCCTCGCCCAGCGGGGAACCTGGCCCGACCCGAGCGGTCTCTCGCGGCCCGCTGGTTCCCAAGACGAGACCCCCGGCAGTGTGTGCATCGCAACTCAGCCTAGGCGGCGATCAGGAGCACGGCGGCGACGGTGGGTGACGGATCGGCAGCGTTGCGGTCAAAAGGTGTGCGAGGACGTCCGCCCTCGACTGCCGGGGTTCAGAGCGTAATCCGCCCCCGTCC
>PLTL01000266.1 GCA_003164475.1 Candidatus Dormiibacterota bacterium
GAGAAGAGCGGTGCCTGGTTCAGCTATGGGGAGATGCGCCTGGGTCAGGGCCGGGAGAATGTCCGCGACCTGCTCCGCAGCAAGCCAGACCTCACCGCCGAGATTGCCAACAAGGTGCGGCAGTCCGTCATCGGCGAGCCGGTGGCCGGACCTGACCGGACTCTGGAGGCTGAGCCTGAGGGTGTCAGCGTCCTGAGCTGAGGGGCGCAGCCAGAGAGCGGCCCGCCTGGACCGGCAGGCCAGCTTGGCCGTCGGTCGCGGTAGAATCTGTCCCACTTTAGTTCAATCTCCTACTCCTCCGGTTCCGTGAGGAGTTGCGGTCGGGAAGGGGCGGGCACTCGTCCCTTGTCCGCCACTGCGAGGTCTCGCCGATGGGTGCAGCAATCGTTGTATTGCTGGTGGTGCTGGCGGTGCTGGCGGTTGGCGGCGTCGCCTACGGCCTCAGAGCTTCCCAGCAGGCGCAGCTGCGGCTCGAGGAGCTGGCAAGCTCGAAAGCCGGGCTCGAGGCTGAAAGGAAGGCCGCCGAGTTGGAGGCCAAGGCCGAGACGCTCCGGCTCCGCGGTGAGGTGGAGCAGGAGCTCAGAGACCGGCGGAGCGAGGCGCTGCACCTGGAACAGCGGATCCTGCAGCGTGAGGAGCAGCTGGACCGCCAGCAGCAGGACATCCTCCAGCGGACCGATGGCCTGGCCGCCGAGCGCGCGCAGCTGGAGGAGGTGCGGATCCAGGCGGGCGCCGTCCGAGCTGCGGCCCAGACGGAATTGGAGCGAGTTTCGGGGCTCAGCCGGGAGGAGGCTCGACGGGAGGTCCTCGAGACCCTGGACCGGGAGCTGGTCGCAGAGAAGGCGGATCTGATCCGCAACTCGGTGGCGGCGGCCGAGGCGGAAGCTGACGAGCGTTCTCGGGAGGTGCTGGTCACCACCATTCAGCGGCACGCCGCCGACCAGACCGGCGAGACCTCGGTCTCGGTGGTCCCGCTTCCCAACGACGAGGTCAAGGGCCGGATCATCGGTCGGGAGGGGAGGAACATCCGGGCCCTGGAGTCAGCGCTCGGAGTCGACCTGATCATCGATGACACCCCGGAGTCGGTGGTGCTCAGCGGCTTCGACCCAGTGCGGCGGGAGGTTGCCCGGGTCACCCTCACCAAGCTGCTCAGCGACGGCCGCATCCATCCCACCCGGATCGAGGAGGTGGTGGTCAAGTCGAGGGAGGAGGTGGCCGCGCGGATCATGGAGGAGGGGCAGCAGGCCCTCTACGATCTCGGGCTCCAGAACGTCCATCCCGAGCTGGTCAAGCTGGTGGGCACCCTCCGCTTCCGCTACAGCTACGGGCAGAACGTCCTCGCCCATGTCAAGGAGGTCGCCTACCTGGCCGGAATGATCGCCGCCGAGATCGGGGTGGACGAGCGGCTCGCCAAGGAGGCGGGGATGTTCCACGACATAGGGAAGGCCGTGGACCACGAGGTGGAGGGGTCCCATGCGATCATCGGCGGGGAGATCCTGCGCCGGCTGGGCCGGCACCCGGACGTGGTCGACGCGGTGCGGTGCCATCACTACGACGTGGAGCCGACCACCGCGCTGGCCTTCATAGTCCTCAGCGCCGATGCGATCTCGGCATCTCGTCCCGGGGCGCGGCGGGAGACCCTGTCCAGCTACATCAAGCGGCTCGAGAAGCTGGAGGAGATTGCCAACGGCTTCGAGGGGGTGGAGCGGTCCTTTGCTATCCAGGCCGGCCGAGAGGTCCGGATCATGGTCAAGCCGGACCGCATCAACGATGATGCCGCGGTGGTCCTGGCCCGCGACATCGCCCGGCGGATCGAGGGGGAGATGAGCTATCCCGGGATCATCAAGGTCACGGTGGTCAGGGAGACCCGGTCGGTCGACTACGCCAAGTAGACTTCCGCACCTTCGGGCCACACCGTTGTGAGGAACCTGTCACAAAGGTGACGCAAGTCCGGAGAACTGTCCCGGAAGTCGAAATCCGCCGTTTAGACTACGGTGGTCCGCTGGAAGGGACGGCTTACGGTGAGGGTCAGGATAGTGCGACCGGCGACACCCATGACGGGGCTCCTCCTGCGCACGCGTGGTGGGATCTCGACGTTCGGCATGCCCGGCCCGCGCCGGGGCCATGGGGCAGAGTCACTTGAGCAATAGGGGGGTCGCCAGTGTCGGCGTCGTGGAACGCCCCGCGGAGCTCGCGCCTGGGGGGACCGTGAGCCTGCGGCCGGCAGCGGCTCGGGTGGACTGGACCGCCGATCTTGCCCCCAGGCGGCGGAAGTGGGGGGTGATCGCGGTCGTGTCGGGCACCGCGATCGCGGCCGCGATCGTGGGGGTGCTCCTGATACGCCCGTCGTGGGCCAGGCAGTGGGAGACCCTGCTGGTGGTCATGGCACTGGTCGCGCTTCTGGAGCAGCGCGGAGGGGCCTCGCTGCCAATGGGCCGAGGGAGGCTCAACTTCAGCGCCAAGGCCTACGCCAGCATCGGGGCCGTCTACATCCTCGGCTTTCCCGGCGCGGCCGCCTCGGCCCTCGCCTCCTTCCTTGTCAGCGCGGTGCTGCATCGCCGGGTGGGGCTGAAGACCATCTTCAACAGCGCGATGAGCTTGCTCGTTTACGCCGCGGCGTTCTCGGCCTTTGAGGCCCTGCGGCAGCTGGCGGTTCCCGGCCAGGCGGCGAGCATCGTGTGGCTGGTCCTGGCTGGGGCAGCTGGAGGCCTGGTCGCGTGGACGGTGAATCACCTGCTCCTCGGCCTGGTCCTCGGGGCTGAGCAGGGCGCCAAACAGGTCCTGGCCCGGGCCTATCTCGAGCACGTGCTTGCCGTGTTGCCCTACTACATCGGATACGGGCTCGCCGGCCTCGGTGTGGTGGCGGCCAGCATCTGGCTGGGCTCGGTGGCGGCCAGCATCTGGCTGGGGGCGAGCGGGGCGCTGCTCACCCTGGCGGCGCCGGTGGCCATCGTCCAGACCGCCACCAACCGGTGGATGCGCGAGCAGAATGCTCGCCTGGTGGAGGCCCGGAGCGGGTTCAACGCCACCTTGATCAGTCTGTCCAAGGCGATCGATCTCCGGGACAATGACACCGAGGGTCACTGCCGTCGGGTGGTGGAGTACTCCCTCCTGATGGGAAGGTTCCTCAGGTTCGACGATGACGAGCTGCTCCGGCTCTGTCATGGGGCCCTGCTCCACGACATCGGGAAGATCGGCATCCCGGATGCGATCCTGCACAAGCCCGGCCCACTCACCGACGACGAGTGGCGGGTGATGCGCACCCACCCCCAGTTGGGGGCTCTGATGGTCGCCGACGTCAGGCAACTGGAACGGGCCCGAGAGGTGATCCTGAACCACCATGAACGCTTCGACGGCAAGGGCTACCCGCGGGGGCTGAAGGGGGATCAGGTCCCCCTGGCCGCCAGGGTGTTCACGATCGCCGACGCCTTCGACGCCATGATCTCGGACCGGCCGTACCGCAAGGCGATTTCCCTTGCCGAGGCGCGGGCGGAGGTGAGGCGGTGCGCTGGGACCCAGTTCGACCCAATGTGTGTGAAAGCGTTCGACAGCATCTCGGACGAGGACGTGGAGACCGTCGCAAATAAGAAAGAGCAGCCCACCGAGGAGCTGCTCTCTCTCTGATTTGCGGCGAGGGTGTTAGCTACCCCCAGCGCAGATCAGCTCAACCCCACTCGCTGAGTTCCCAAGTGCTCATAGCAGTGACCTCTCCCTGAATGTTGGTAGGCGACCTTGTGACGACCGGCCCGGCGAGGACCTTCCTGCATAAAAGTAGCTCAGATTCGGATAATGTCGCGAGCGGCTCACTTCTAGATGACGAAGCGGTAACATAGGCCGGCTGGCCGCCCGCTTGGGGCAGTCCCACAGGGACGTGCCGTGGGGTTGGCGCCGGGCAGACGGCATGATGCCGTCCGCCGCGTAAACTGCCGGGGTTCCGCCGCTAGGAGGGTCCAGTTTGGCTGGGAGTGGAGTGCCTTGGCGGGCGCCTCTCCACGTGCCCAGGTTCCGAGCCCTCTGGCTCGCAGGGTTGCTGTCCTGGTACGGCGACTTCCTAACCCTTCCGGCCCTGATGATCATCTCCTACCGGCTGGGCGGGGAGGTCGGAGTCGGCCTGCTCTTTGTGTTCACGACCGCGCCCCTGCTGGCGCTGCTGCCGCTGGGGGGGCACCTGGGCGACCGAGGGGATCGGCGGAGGCGGCTGGTCGCTCTTGACCTGGTCAGGGCGGCGCTGGCGGGGCTGACCATCGCCGGGTCACAGGGCCATCTCCTGCTGGTGGTTCTGGTGGCAGCGGGAGGCAGCCGCTGCGCGTCGGCGCTCTACGACCCCGGAAGGCGGCGGCTGGTGGCGGTGCTGCTTCCCGAGCGGCTGGTGCCCGCCGGCAGCAGTCTGCTGTCGGTGGTGTCGGAGTCCGCCCTCCTGGTCGCGCCGGCCATAGGTGCTGGCCTCCTGTTATTCACTCGACCCACCACCCTGATCGCCCTGGACGGCGTCACGTTCATCGCGTCGGCGGCGCTGATGGGCAGAGTCGGGCGTCAGCCGGCACCATGGGGGCCGCGGGGGTACACCCGGCAGCCCATCTGGAGGGCGCTGGGCCGCGGCTTTTCGCTCCTACTGATGGAGTCCACCACCAGGCTCTTCGTGATCCAGGCGACCTTGGGGGCCGCTCTGGCCAGCGTTGTTCAGGTCTACTTTGTGCCACTCGCCAGGTACGCCTTCCACGTGGGCAGCAGCCAGGTGGGAGTCATGTACGTGCTCGTGGGCGGGGCATCCCTGCTGGGCAGCGCGGTGGCTGTGCGCCTGCCGGAGGTGCGGCGCCGGAGCATCGTGCTCCTCGGCTACTTCCACCTGGTGGTGGTGGTCATGGTGGGTGCGCTGTTGGGGGCCTGGGTCGTGGTGGTGGCGTTGGTGGCTTTCGCCGGCAGCGGAGCCCTCCAAGAGGTGTGGGGCTTCAACAGGATTCAGGTCCGAACCACCCGGGACGGTGTGGGGCAGGCGATGGGCTCGGCCCTGTGGTGCATGTATCTCGGCCGGGTGCTGGGCGCGGCATTGGCAACGTGGGGTACCACTCACCTGCAGCGGGGTGACTTCCTGTTCCTCCTGGCCGGGTGCGCCGTCGTCGTCTGCCTGCTGGTCAGCGTCGGAGGCCAGCTGGCGTGGCGCCGCAACCACGCCAGCTGGCCTCCGGTCGGGCCGCCGCTGCCCTTCTAGCCTTAGAATTCCCCTCACAACCCAGGATGTTGTCCATCTTGCCAATTCCCCCCTCATCCACCGGCGGGAGCGCCGCCACCCCAGTGGAAGTACTCAAGGTCTCAGCCACCTCGCAGCCGGTGCGGGTTGCCGGGGCGATCGCGGGCGTGGTCCGGACCCATCACCGGGTCGAGATCCAGGCGATCGGGGCGGGGGCGATCAACCAGGCGGTCAAGGCGATCGCGATCTCTCGCGGGTATGTGGCGCCGGGAGGGCTTGAGCTGGTCTGCATACCCTCATTCATCGATATCGCCATCGATGGGGAGGAGCGAACCGGTATGCGCCTCATCGTGGAAACCCGCTGACCGGACGAGCCGGTCCCAGGTCGGTCTTCAGCCCGCTGCCGCTGCTGGAGGCTCGTCCTCGGCGGGCCCCCATCACCGCCCCGGGGGACAGGGCGCCACGGGTGAACATCTGGCAGGTGGGCTGCCAGATGAACGGCGCCGACGCCGACTTCCTGGCGGAGCGGTTCGCCGAGCTGGGGATGGTGCCCGGGGTCGAACTCGAGGACGCGGATCTGGTGGTGCTGATCACCTGTGCGGTCCGCCAGCACGCGGAGGACCGCGCCAGCAGTCACCTGGGGAAGTTGGCGGGATGGAAGAGCTCGCGCCCAGGGCGAGCCATCGCCCTCACCGGGTGCATGGTGGGCGAGCATGGGCAGAGCCTGCTGCGCCGCTTCTCCCAACTCGACTACGTCTTCGACATGCGCGATCCGGACGGCTTCTTCGTCCGCCTCCAGGACCTCTACCAGGGGGCTCTGGAGGGCCCGATTCCGCTCCCGGCGTCGGACCGCCTAGTCGCCTACCTCCCGGTCATGCTGGGGTGCAATGAGATGTGCACCTACTGCATCGTTCCCTTCGTCCGCGGCAGGGAGACGAGCCGGCCGGCCGAGCAGATCGAGGCCGAGGCGCGGCGGATGGTGGAGCGCGGGGTGCTGGAGATAACCCTGCTGGGGCAGAACGTCAACTCCTACGTGAGCCCGGAGGATGGATCCGGCCTGCCCGAACTGATGGCCAGAGTGGACCGGGTGCCCGGGCTGAAGCGCCTTCGCTTCCTGACCTCCCATCCCCGGAACGCCTCAGAGCGCCTGCTCGACGCCATCGCCGATCTGGAGACCGTCTGTGAGCAGTTCCACCTCCCCGTTCAGTCCGGCAGCGATTCCTGCCTGCGTCGGATGAAGCGCGAGTACTCGGTCGGCCAATATCGCAGGGTCCTCGACCGGGCCCGGGCCGGGATCGAGGGCGTCGGGCTGAGCACCGACGTGATAGTCGGTTTCTGCGGGGAGACCGACGACGAATTCGCGGACACTCTGGGGATGCTGGCCGACGTCCGCTTCGACACCGTCCACGTCCAGGCCTATTCGCCGCGCCCCGGGACGGCGGCGTACCGGCGGGCTGACGACGTGCCCCTGGTGGTGAAGAAGGAGCGCCTCCAGGCGGTTCTGGAGCTCCAGCGGTCGATCAGCCAGGAGCGGAACAGCGCGCTGGTCGGCAGCGGGGTCGAGGTCCTGGTCGAAGGAGTCGGGGTCGACGGGCGGGCCTATGGGCGGACCCGGCAGAACCGGGTCACCTGGCTCGAGAGGCATGCCCAGCCCGGTGAGGCGGTCTGGGTCCGGGTGGTCTCGGCCACGGCGTGGCAGCTGGTGGCTGAGTGATGTCCGGACCCGCCCGCAGCCCTGAGGCCGGGGCGAGCTCGGAGGCCTCGGACACGCCGGCCGTCCGCCAATACTGGGCGGCCAAGCGGGCCCACCCGGGCTGCGTGGTTCTCTTTCGGCTGGGCGACTTCTTTGAGTTGTTCGGCGAGGATGCCGAGCAGGCCGCACCGATCCTGGGGGTGGCCCTGACCGCCAGGGCCTTCGGCAGGGCTGGGCGAATGCCCATGTGCGGCGTTCCTTATCACAGCCTGGAGACCTACGCCCGAAAGCTTCTGGAGGCTGGGCTCAAGGTTGCCGTCTGCGACCAGGTCGAGAACCCGCAGCCGGGTCGGCTGGTCGCTCGCCGGGTCGTCCGGGTGCTGACGGCCGGCACTCTCATCGAGGACAGCATGCTGCCGGCCAGCGCGACGGTGCGCTGCGTCGCTGTCTGTGGAGACGGGGACGCGGTTGGGCTGGCGGCCCTGGATGTGAGCACGGGCAGGTGTCAACTGCGGGTCGTCGCCGGTGGGATGGAGTCCCCCCTTCTGGCCTACCAGCTCGGCGCCCTGGAGACCGCGGAGCTGGTGCTCCCTGAGGGGTCCCGGGTCCCGTCCCACATTCCTTCCGGCGCCAGCCTGACCTGGCGGCCTCCCCCCGCCTTCGACGCCGTCCGGGGAGGGGAGTTGATGAAGAGCTCAGGGGGGGCACCTCCATTGGGGGTGGCGGATCCGGGCGAGGGGCGGGCGCTGGCGGCGCTGGCTGCCCTGGCCGACTACTGCCGGGAGAGCGAGCTGGAGCTAGATCCAGCGTTCCTGGCCATCAGCTGGACCCTGCCCGCGGAGACCATGAGTCTCGATCCCTCCACCCGTCGGAGCCTTGAGCTGACGGAGACGGTCGGAGGCGGTCCCTCACTGGCCAAGCTGATCGACCGGACTCTTACCTCGCTGGGTGCCCGTCATCTTCGTTCCTGGGTGCTGGAGCCGCTCAGCACGCTGGGTCCGATCCAGGAACGACAGGGGGCGGTCTTGGAGCTGGCCGAGAAGGGGGCGGTGCGGGCGGCGGTCAGGGAATCTCTGCGCTCGTGCCGCGACCTGGAAAGGCTGGTCGGTCGCTGCGCCCACGGCAGCGCGGGCGCCCGTGACCTGGCGAGCCTGGCGAGCACCTTGGAGCAGCTGCCGCGCTTGAGCTCCGAACTGGCCCCAGCCAGGGCCAGCTGGTTGGAGCACCTGAGCCGTGACCTCGCCGGGCCCTCCGCGGAGCTGCCGGCTCTGTTGCGACGGGCGCTGGTCGATGACCCTCCCGCCCAGGTCCGCGACGGGGGCTTCATCAAAGGCGGGTTCGACGCGGAGCTCGACCAAATCCGGCAGGCCAGCTCCGGAGCCCGGGAGTACCTTTCCAAGCTGGAGGGGTCGGAGCGGGAGCGCACCGGCATCCGGAGTCTGCGGGTTGGCTACAACCGGGTCTTTGGTTACTACATCGAGATTCGCAACTCGGCCCGGGAGTCCATTCCCGACGAATATGTGCGGCGGCAAACCCTAGTTGGGGCCGAGCGCTACATCACGCCCGAGCTGAAGGAACGGGAGAACGTGGTCCTCACGGCCAGAGATCGGGCGGTGGGGCGTGAGCTCGAGTGCCTCAAGGCGCTGGTAGGGGCGGTGGTCGCGGAGGTTGGGCTGATCAGCCGGGCCGCCCTGGCCCTGGGTACGCTGGACGTTCTCCAAGGGCTGGCCGAGGTGGGGGTGGAGTACGGCTGGACGGTGCCAATGATCGACGACGGCCTCGGTCTCGAGCGGCGCCAGGGTCGTCATCCCCTGGTGGAGGCGAGCCTGGGCGCCGGCCGCTTCGTGCCCAACGACGCCACCATC
>PLTL01000214.1 GCA_003164475.1 Candidatus Dormiibacterota bacterium
CTGGACTACGTGTCCTGCTCGCCGTTCAGGGTTCCCGGCGCTCGGCTGGCGGCCGCCCAGGCCCGGATCACGGGCGAGCCGGCGACCGCATAGCCCGGGTTGCCCGCGGCCCCGGTGGGGCCGCGGGCAACCACCAGGGGCGGCTGCACCCTCGTGGCGAGGGCGGTTCTGTCGTGCACGGAGATCGAGATCGGCCCAGGCTCGGTCGAGGTCCGGGGGGGCAACCCAGACCCAGCTGGGCACGGCCCCAGGGCCCGCGGTGCCGGGTGTCCCGGGGAGGGCCGATCCGGACTCCTTCGCCGCCGGCGGAGATGATCGGGGTGCCAACCAGGGGGTCCATGCCTCGGTCCCGGGGCGGGAGGAGGAGTGAATGGCGGACTGGGCCGGAGGGATCGTCCCGCTGGGTCGGCCGGTCCAAGGCGGAGCCGCCTCGGGGCCAGGAGCTCCTGGAGGCCGTCGCGTTTGAACTGGCCCGTCTTCGGCGGAGATGCCGATCGACCCGCCGCAGCCTGCTGCAGTCGACCGGTCGCAGCCCCCTTGCAATCCCTCCTCCGCCCCAGCCGGACGCCCACGAACTGCCTGTGACCCGGCCGCGATTCGGGCTGATAATGGAGCCTCAATAGCAAGCGAGGGCACAGGTGAGACCGGCCAGGCTCGCCGCTCTGGAGGGGAAGTAGATGCCTAGGGACGCTGCCTGCGCGATCTACACCACAAACCAGCCCGGCAGCCCCTGGAGCCAGCTCAAAAAGAACAGCGGCTGGACACGAACCGGGCCCAACGGTCGCGTCCACCGACCCAGCGTCGAGCAACTGCGGTCGCCCCTGTTGCCGCCGCTCGGAGCCGACCAGCCGGGACTCAGCGTCAGGGCGGAACGGAGGTCCAGGAGCGAGGACCGTCTTGCCGGCGTGGAGTGCTGGAGGTGAGCTCCGGTTGGGTGGAGCAGCGGGAGGGAGCGGAGGAGATCCGGGCGCGGCAGCTGCCAAGCGATCCCCGACCGTCGCCGCGGCTCACCGTGCCTGAGGATGTCGGGAATGGCCGCAACCGGCCCTGGGCTGCCTAGCCATGCCCGCCAAGAACGAACGCACGCTGGCACCTTGGCTGGTGGGGGCGACCATCGAGACCGTCGGCCGGGTCTCCGACCGGACCTCAGGCCGGACCCGGGCCAAGCAGCACCGGATGCCAGGCTCGGAGCGCCGGGAGCAGCTCCTCCAGGCCTGCCTCACCGCCTTCGCCAGGGACGGCCTGGAGATGACCACCATGGACTCCATCGCCACCACGGCCGGGGTCAGCAAGCCGCTGGTCTACCGCCACTTCCACAACCGCCACGAGGCGTTGGTGGCGGTGGTGGAGCGGGAGAGCGAGCGGCTGGTCGCGGTCCTGGGGATCGGCGGCGACGTGACGCCCACGCCCAGCTTCGAAGCTCTGACCACCACCTTCCTCACCTTTGCCGCGGAGGCGCCAGCCTCATTCCGGCTGCTCTTCCAGCTGGTGGATGCCGCCGCCGGGGCCGCCCAGCGCCGGGTCGACCAGCTCCGGGACCGGGTGGGGCGGGTGCTGGTCGACTCTCTCCTGTCCCAGGTGGACCCCGCCGAGTTGTCCGAGCTCCCCGAGCTGGGCCAGGACACCGCCTGGTTGGCGGGGATGGTGAGCTCGATCGTCGAGGGCGTGGCTGGGGGACTGGGGCGAGGTGAGGACCCGGCGCTCCGGGCGGGGGCGCTCTGCCGGCTGCTGCGCCCGGAGGGGGTGGTGGCGGCCCTGGTCGAGGTGCGGCCTCGGACTGGCCGTCCGGAGGCGCTGCCGCGGGAACCGGGCTAGCCCCGCCGTCGCCGGGGCGCTCCCGCTCGCTCCGGACGCTGGAGGATCTGGTAGGGACCACTCGGATCACCGGGAGCGCCGGCGCGGGGAAGACCCAACAGCTGGTGGCCCTGGCCTCGGAGTGGCTGCTGGGGGGCGGGGATCCTCGCCGCCTGGTCCTAGTGGTGACGAGCCGGGCTGGGGCGGAGCTGCTCCAGCGCCGAGTCGAGCAGCAACTGCCCGAGGCCCATCCCGCGGTGGTGGTCCAGACCCACGAGGGGCTGGCCCGGCTGGTGCTGGCTCGGCTGGGGCAGGAGCCGGAGCGTGGGGCCACCCTCTCAGCGATCGGGGAGTGGCTGGTGATGGAGGAGGCGCTGCGCCGGGCGCAGCCCTCCCTGGCCCGGCTGGGGCCGATGATCCGTGAGCCATCCTGCATCGAGGACGCCATCTCCATGGTCTCGGCCTGCAAGCGGGCCCTGGTGGGCCCGGGACTGGTGGCCAGGCGGGTGCGAGAGGCGCCGGGGGACCCGGCCGGGATCGGCGACGTCGCGCTGATCTCGGCCGCCTACCAGGGGGTGCTTGAGGAGATGGGATGCCTGGATTCCCGGGACTGGCACGTCCGGGCGCTCGAGGCGCTGTCCCGCGACCGGAGCGCACTCCAGGGATGGGCAGACCTGCTCTTGGTTGACGAGGCTGAAGACCTCAGTCCGGCCCAGTGGATCCTCATCCGAGAGCTGGGCCAGAGGCTGAGCCCGCCCCTGCGGCTGGTGCTAGCGGGGGACTGGAGCGAGTCCACCCCGGGCTTTCGGGGGGTATCGAGCGTTTCCTCCAGCCGGCCCTTCGATGAGTACTTCCCGAGCGAGCTCGCTCCGGCCGAGTGGACGATGCCGGAGGCGCTGCCCGCCTGGGCGCGCAGGCTGGGCAGCGTCCTCCGAGTCCGGGCGGAGGAGGTGGGTGAGCCCGCCCCCGGCCTCGACCAAGAGCTCCCGGAGGCGGCCCTGCGGGTCGGCCCGGCGGCTTCGGTGTGGGTGGCAGCCGACGAGAGCGCTGAGGCCCTGGCGGTGGGTCGGGAGATCCTGCGGGCGCGGCTCGACGGAGAGCTGGAGTTCGCGGACTGTGCCGTCCTGCTCCGCTCCCGCGGGGCCCAGCTCGCCCCGGTTCTGGCGGCCCTCGCCGGCCTCGGGGTGCCCCACCGGCTGGTGCCCGAGGTTGGCTGGGCGGGGCATGCGGCGGTGGCCACGATCCTCAGCTGGCTGAGGTGCCTCAGCCAGCCCCAGGACGACTCGCTGCTGCTGGAGGCACTCCGCGCCGGGCCTGGCCAGCTCTCGCCGGGGGCGATCCGGCTGCTGGTCAGGGAAGCCGCCCGGCAGCGGTGCCCGGTGGTGGCGGCGTTCTGGGGGTCGGCTCGTGAAGGGGCGGCGAGGATGGAGCCTGCGGTGAAGGTCCCCGCTGATGACCAGGGGTGGCCGGAGATCGGCGCCGCGGCGCGACGCTGGCGCGCCTCCGGGGTGGTGGTCCCCCAGCTCGGCGGTGCCAGCCTGGCCTGGCCCCAATTCCTCCGCCTCATGGGTCAGCTGGAGCTGGCGTCGGGCCTCGCCGCCGCGGCGTTGGAGGACCTCGGGACCGCATCGGTCCTGGCCCAGCTCTCCAGAGCCGCCGCGGCGGGGGCGGAAGCGCACCGCCGGTTGGGAGGGACGGAGCTCCATCTGGCCGGCTGGCTGGAGCTTCTAGAGGGGGCGGTGCGGCGCAGCGAGCAGGAGCTGGACCGGCCGATGGGAGAGGACCGGTCCGCGGTCTCGGTCCTGAGCATTCGCCAGGCCAAGGGCCGGCACTGGGCTCGAGTGTTCGTGTGTGGGTGTGTGGCCGGCTCGCTGCCGGCCCGTCCCGATGGGGGAGGGTGGTTGGACCACCGGGAGGTCGAGGAACTGGTCGAAATGGTGCCGGAGCTGGAGGATGTCCTCTCCTCGCCGGAGCGCTGGCAGGATGCGGAGTCCCGACTCTTCATGGTCGCCCTGACCAGGGCCAGCTCTGAGGTGACCTGTAGCTGGTCCAGGCGGTGCGGGGGCCGGCCGGCCGAGCGCTCCTCGTTGGTGGGGAGGCTGCTCGAAGTCGGAATCCGAGAGATGGCAGCCCCTCAGGTGGAGCTGGTGACCGTGGACGACCTGGTCTCCGAGCTGGCGCTGTCGCCGTCTCCGGGGTCGCTCGGGTTCCCCGGGACCGAACTTGCGAGCATGGCGGCCGAGCTCCGGTCGGAGCTGAGGGGCTGGGACCCGGTTGGGGAAGGGGCGGCCCAGCCGCCCGCGCCGCCGGTGGTGAGTGCGACGTCGATGGCAGCCTGGCTGGCCTGCCCCCGCCAGTATCTGGCGGGGCTGCTGGGGACCGCGACTGCCAGCGACATCTCGCTCCATCTGGGCGTCCAGGCCCACCGGCTGCTGGAGCACCTCTACCGGGCCCGTGGAGAATGGGAGGGCAGTTCGGATGCATTCCGGCAGGCCGCCGGCCGGCTCATCGAGGAGAGACTCCTGCCTGAGCTGAGGGCCGCGGAGAGAGACCCGGTCAACCTGGTCTACGCCGGGCTCTGGCTGGAGCGGATGGTCGACCGCTGGGCGCGCCGAATCGTGGCCGCGGGCCCGGAGCGGGTGGGCGAGCCGATCGCGGAGGAGATCGGATTCAGTGTCGCGCGCCCTGGCTGGTGGCTCCGGGGCAAGGTCGACGCGCTCTGGCGCCACCCCGGCGGAGAGGTGGAGCTGCTCGACTACAAGACCTCGGCCGACAAGAGGACGGATGGTTCCATGAGGGACGCGGTGTTCGGCAAGGATGCCGAGGGACCCCAGGACTGGCAGCTTCCTATCTACCAACTGGCGGCCCGGCAGGGAGCGTTCGAGTCCCAGCTGGGTGCGGGCCTGCCCACCAGAGTGCGCAACTGGTACGTGGGGGTGGACCCGGGAGCGCGCTCCACCGAACCGATTCCGGCAGCCGGCTTCCGGATCGTCGATGGGGAGGAACAGGGAGGGGTTGGCCGGCTCACGGAGCGGGAGCTGGACCGGCTCGATGAGGAGCTTGACCGGCAGGTCCAGGTCATCTTGGAAGGCAGGTTCCCGGCCCAGCCCCGGCACTCCACCAGGACCTGCCGGGCCCAGTTCGGAGGGTGCCCGGTCGCGGACTGGTGTGATGGGGAGGGCACGGTGGGCGCCGACCACCCCACCCCTCCGCCGCGGCTGTGAGGGACGGCCCCGGAGCGCCGGCGCCCCCCAGCGACGCGCTGACCGACGCTCAATCCGACGTGGTCCGCCAGCTGGGTCGGGGCCCGGTCAAGGTGGTGGCCGCGGCGGGCAGCGGCAAGACCACAACCATGGCCTCGGTCTATGAGGCCGCGATGCGCAGCGGGCTGGGGGCGGACCGGATCATGGCGGTCACCTTCACCGAGCTGGCAGCGGCCGAGCTGAAGCTCAAGATCCTGGGCACCGTGATGGCGGCCCCCAAGGTGACCCAGGAGGAGGCGGTGGAGGCGCTCCAGGGGGGCTGGATCGGGACCTTCCACAAGCTGATCCGAAGGCTCTTGGAGGAGCGCTCCTACCTGGCCGGAGTGCCCCGGGATCTGATCCTGATCGACGAGGTGGCGGCGGCGGTGGAGATGGAGGCGGCCCTGGGGAGGCTACGTCAGCAGTTGGAGGGCAGCGGATCCTGGACCAAGCTGCTGCCTCCGGACCCCGATCCGCGGACCCTGTTGGGACTGTTCGGCGGAGCCGCGGGCGCGGTGGGACGGCTGCGCTCGACCGAGCTGGAGCCGAGCGACTGTGAGCGGAGTTCGCTAGCCGCCTACCGGGCGTTCGCGCAGGCGGAGGACCCTCCCGAGGAGCTCGCCTGGCATCGACTCGCCCTGCGGCTCACAGCCGACCTCTGGCAGGAGTACGAGCGTCGCCTGGCGATCGCCCGAGTGCTCGACTTCGACGGGCTGCTCCGGGAGGGGCTGCGGGCTCTGCGTAGGTCGCCCGAGCTGCTCCGGTGGTGTCGGCGCAACTTCGAGCTGGTGATAGTGGACGAGTACCAGGACACCAGCGCCCTCCAGGAGGCGCTGATCCTCGAGATGACCGGGCCCTGGCAGCAGAGTCTCTTCATGGTGGGGGATGCCCGGCAATCGATCTACGCCTTCCGGGACGCCAAGCCAGGGATCATGGCCGCGGCCCAGGGCAGGCGGTTCGGCCTTTTCCTCAACCACCGCTCCCGCGCCAGCATCCTCGCCGCCGCGGACCACGTGATCAAGGCCGACCCCCAATTCGCCGCGGACGAGGCCATGGAGGCGGCCCGCGCAGGCGAGAGCCCGCTCCCAGTCTGGGTGGCCGAGGTCGAGGACCCGTCGCGGGAGGCGGAGGCGATCGCAGAGGCGCTGGCCCTGCTCCATCGGTGGGGGATCACCTACCCGGATGGCACCAAGCAGGGCGTGCCCTGGGGTCAGATGGCGGTCCTCGCCTACACCTACCGACGCTTGGGGCCAATGCTGGAGGAGGCGTTGCGGCGTCGGGGAATCCCCTTTCAGACCGCCACCGGGTGGCTCCTGGAGCGGCCCGAGGTGAAGGACGTGGTGGCCCTCCTCCGGCTCGCCGGCGACGAGGCGGACGACCTCGCCTGCCTCCGGCTGCTGCAGTGCCCGGTGGTCCGCATCCCCGACCGGGCACTGCTCGCGCTCATCCCGAGCACGGCGGAGCGGGAGGTGTCCCTGGCGGCACGGCTGCGCCGCCACCTGGCGGCCGGCGCCACAGGGTGGACGAAGGCCTGGTCGGCGCGCGCGGCGGCCGTGGTGACGCTGGTGGACGAGCTGCGTGTGGAGTCGGGGAGGGTGCCTGCCGACGAGCTGCTCTCGACGGCGATGCGGCGTTCCGGCCTCCTCCGCTTCCATCAGGCGCGGGCGCGGGGGGGGCGAACCGGCGGGCAGCGGGCGCTTACCTCGCTGGCAGAGCTGGAGCGGATCAGCGGGGAGCGGAGGACGCGGTCGGGCTGGCTGAGCCTAAGCCAGCTCCTGGAGCGGCTCACCGCCATGCGTGAGGAGGCCAGGACCGCGGAGCCGCCGGCCCAGAACGAGGAGGATCTGGTGACCCTCTGCACCATCCACCGGGCCAAGGGGTTGGAGTGGCCGGTGGTGGTGTTGGCGGACTGCCGTCCCTACCAAGCCCGCGGTCAGGGCCGGGTGCTCTGGGACCGGCCGGCGGGGGCGGTGATCTCGACCAAGATCGGGGCCACTGACACCGCCGCGTTCAAGAGGTGGAAGGAGGGGCCCGAGGCCAGGGTTGACCGGGAAGAGCATCGGCGGCTGGTTTACGTGGCGATGACCAGGGCCCGGGACCTGCTGGTGGTCACCACCAGCAGGTCGGGCAAGAACGGCGAGTTCCTGGAGCTGGCGAAGGCCGCAGGAGAGGGCCGGGAGTGGGTACGCGAGTGGCCCGCCTTCGCGGCGTCGGCTGGGCTGCCCTGGGCGCCGGCGGGCGGAGGTGGGTTGGAACCCGCCTCCCCCGGCGAGGCGGTGGCCGGGCCCCAGATACCGGTGGCTCGCCTGGCGCAGCGCTGGCGGGAGATCGCGTCGCTGGAGCGACCCGCCAGCTCCGGGTGGGCGCGCCCGGCTCACCTCAGCTTCACCGCCATCGATCTCATGAACCGGTGTCCCCGCAGGTTCTGGTACACCCACCTGGCTGGCTACCCGAGCTTGGAACCAGCCCAGCCCGGCCCGCGCTCGGACCAGTCCGTGGCGCCCCGGGGCCTGGAGCGGGAGCAGGCTCTGGACCTGGGCACGGCGGTCCATCGGGTGCTGGAGCAGCTCCACACCGACGTCCCCTCCCGTGCCCCCGCCCCGGCCGAGGTGCTGGCCGCCCTCGACCGAGCGGCGGTCCCCCTGGGGTCGGAGCAGCGGCGCCTGGCCGAGGAGATGCTCGCCACCTACGCGGCCAGCCCGGTCGCGGCGCTGCCCACGGTCGCGGTGGAGTTCCCCTTCAGCTGGCGCAGCTGGGCCGGCCCCGGGTGCCCCCCGCTGCATGGGGTGATCGACCGGGTCGCCCAGCTGGAATCGGGCGCGCTCCTCGTGGTCGACTACAAAACGAACGCCACCGTCTCCCCCGAGGAGCTTGGCGAGTACTCGAGGCAGCTCCGCCTCTACGCGGCCGCGGTCGCGGCCGGAGCCCTGGGGACCCCCGTGAGGGTCCCCGGGGCCGCGCTGGCGACGCTGCGGTCGGGGCGGTTGCTGGAGGTCTCCACCGCTCCCGAGGAGCTCGGCGAGGCGCTGCAATGGGCCGGCGCCGCGGCAGCGCGGGTCAAGGCGGGCGACTACCGCTCGGTGGAGCGGTTCCCGTCACGACCCTGCGGCGACTGCCCCTTCCTCGACCGCTGCCCGGAGCGGCGAGAGGGGCTGGCTACGCCGAGCCGGGGAGCTTGAAGATCCGTGAGAGCCGCATGGCCAGGCCCATGTCGCCTTTGACCTTGAGCTTGCCGGTCATGAAGGCCATGGTCCCGTCCAGCCGCCCGGTCATCAGCTTGACGAAGTTCTGGTCGCCGATGCTGATGGTGATGTTGGGGCTGGTGTCGCGGCCGCTGAAGACCTGGCAGGCGGCGTCCTTGATCTGGGCGTACCAGAGCCCGCCCTGGTCCCCGGAGATGTCGAACTGGAAGGTCGCGTCGAGACCCTCGGCCTTGTCAGCCTGAAACGCGCCCGGGATCTTTTCGATGATCTCCTGCGGTGTCAGTTCCGCCTCGCTCAATGGGGATCCTCCGCTTGAATGTTGGTCCATCCCGGGTTGACCCCGGCCAGGGCCGCCGCACTTGCGCCGGTCAAGCCGCCCGCCTGGGCCGGCGACTGGGCCGCTTCAGATAGCCGAGGTTGCCTCGCATCGGTCTGGGTTCGAAGCCAAAGTCGAGGCGCACTGCATCCAGCCGGGTGATGTTGGGCTGGGCCAGCATGTCCAGCTGCTGGGCGGTAACCAAGGGGTCTTCCAGCAGCCTGTCCATGACCATCGCCACCGGCCGGATCAGTCGGGGGTCGAGGTGGAGCGCCGTGCGCTTCGAGCCCCCGAAGCGCTCCTTGCCGATCGCCTCCGCGATGGCGAAGACGATCTCCTCCAGGGTCGGTTGCTCGGGGCCGCCGATCTCGTAGAGATGGCGGGCCCGGGGCTGCTCCTCGACCGCCAGGAGCAGGCAGCGGGCGACGTCGTCGGCGGAGATGGGCTGGAACACCGCCGAGCCGTCCCCGGGGATCACCAGGAAGGGGGAGGGCAGGCTGAGGGCGTCGGCCAGATGGTTGAAGAACCCCCGGCCCTCGCCGAAGATCACCGAGGAGCGGACCACGACCCACTCCAGGGAGCTGGCGGCCACGGCCTGCTCGCCCTCCCACTTGCTGAAGAGATAGGGGAAGCTCGGGTCGGGATCCGCTCCGATGGCGCTGAACTGCACCATCCGTCTGACCCCGGCGCGGGCGGCCGCGGCGACGACGTTGGTGGTGCCGCAGGCGTTGACCGCCTCGAACGTCTGGTACCCGCGCGGGCGGATCACCGCCGCCAGATTGACCACGGCGTCGGCGGATTGGAAGGCCTGGTCCAGGCCCTCTCCGCTGACGACGTCCCCAAAAGTGGGGAGGAGGCCGGGAGGCAGGGTGGCCGAGCGCTCCCCACGCCCGACCACCCTGATCTCGTGCCCGGCTGACAGCAGGCTGGGGAGCAGGTGGGAGCCGACCAGGCCCGTCCCCCCGACTACGGCTACCCGCAAGGTCTGCCTCCCGCTATGACTTCGCGATCAGGGACGCTTGGCGACGCGGCGGCGGGGGACGGCCTTACCGGCCACCGAGGCCTTGAGGCTCGAGGCGGGGTAGAAGCGCACCTTCTGGGAGGCCGGCACCTGGACCATCTCCTGAGTTTGGGGATTGCGCCTCAGGCCGGCGGCGGTCTGACGGACCTTCCAGCGGCCAAAGCCAGCGACGGAGACCTCTCTGCCCTGCTCGAGCTCGCCGCCGATGATCTGGAAGATTAGCTTGAGGGTGTCGTCGGCAAGCACAAAACTTGAGAAAAACGGCTCTCGTTCGCCGCTCTCATTCTCGAACTTGATCTTGGTCTGCAGGGTCTTGGCCAGCTCGCGGCGATTCATGGGTGATTTCCTCCTTGGGGGTGAACTGAAACGTTCGCGGTGACGCATGAATACTCATGAATACTAAGGAAAAAGTCAAGTCCCGTGCAGTGCTGCAAGGGCTCCTTGGCGGCGCCACCGGTTTCCCCCGCCGGCCGGCCCAGCAATCGGGGGATCTGGGGGCCGGCGGCCGGCACCGGGTTCGCGCCGGAGCCGGGCGTCCGGGGGTGGCTGGCCTCGAGCTCTTCGGGGGCTGGCAGATCGCCGGGCTGGTGGCGGGCGGGGGTGGCCGCCGTGGTCTCCTGGGGAGGGATCCTCCCCGGCGAGGGGTCTCTTCGGGCCAACTCGCTGGACCAAGCGCTGTTTGCACCGGGCCTGGGGACGCGACCAGGGAGAAACGTGAGGGCCTCGAGGGTGTCCCTGGCCTCCCCCCGCGCTCGCCGGGGAGCTTGCTCTAGCGAACATGTGTTCGTACAATTTTGGGGTGCCCGGAGGGTAGCCCTGGCTCCACCGGTGCCGTTCCAAACCTCGCACGGATGGTTTTCCGGTGTCATCAGAGCTGGCTCGACGGGAGGAGGGGAGACCCCAATGGCAGGGACCGGTGGCGCTGGAGCCGGCCCTGGCCACACTGAACCGGCGCTATGGCCGGGAGGTGGTCCGGGCTGGGGCCCCGGCCCGACTCCTGGGGCTTTCGACGGGGGTTGGGGAGCTGGACGGCATCACCGGCTGCCAGGGGCTGCCCCAGGGCCGGATCAGCCGGTTGGTCGGCGAGCCCTCCTCGGGGGCGTTTGACCTGGGGCTGGTGCTGGCGGCTGAGGTCTCTCGGTCCGCCCCGGTGGCCCTGGTCGACTTCACCCTGGGTGTCTTCCCCGGTGACATCGAGGCCTATGGAGGCGACCTCGACAACTGCTGGCTGGTCCGCCCCAGACGGCCGGTGGAGGGGTGGTCAGCGGCCCGAACCCTGGCCAAGGCGGGGGTGGGGATGTGCATTTTGGTGGCCGAGGATTGGTCTCGAATCACTTCCGGGGCCGCCCCCGCAGCTCTGTTGGCGGCGCTCTCAGAGGGAGTCTCAGCCGGTCTGGTGCTGGGAGGGCAACTGCTCCCGGCCGCCCTCCGGGAGCGGGTCTGCCTGGAGCTGGAGTGCCGACGTCTGGATTGGGATTTGACCCACGGGGACGTCTGTGGCCTCCGGATGGAGGCACGGGTCACCCGCAGCCACCTGAGTGCTCCCGGGGCTCGCTGCCGGTTGCGGCTCAGCTTCCCGAGGCCCTATCCGATCCGGGCTGGTCTGGTCGGTCTGGCTGAGGAGGAGGTCGATGAGGATGAGGGGCTGCTCCGGATGGCCGGGAGCAGCCGATGACCCGGGCTGGTGCCCGGCGGCTGGCCTGCCTTGCCTTCCCCCACCTCGCCCTGGTGCTGGCCTGGCGTGCCCACCCCGAGCTGAGGGGGGAGCCGGTGCTGTTGGGGGGCCGGGGTCCGGGCGGCGGCCAGGTGGTGATGGCGGCTTCCCCGCCGGCCCTGGCGCTGGGGGTCAGGGCCGGCCAGGACTGGCGCCGGGCCGAGCTCCTCTGCCCCTTAGCGGCTCGGCTACCGGTCGATCTGGGCACGCTGGCGGAGTTGCGGCGGAGCGCCAGGCTGGCCCTGGCCGGTTGCAGCCCCTTGGTGGAGTGGACCGACGATACCACTGCCTATGTCGATCTCAGCGGCAGCGACCCGCTCGGGCGCCAGGAGGGTGCCCGGGCCGCTCAGTGCGGCAGGGCCCTCCAGGAGGTCTTGGGGGTCACCCTCAGCGTGGGGGTGGGGCAGTCCCGCTTCGTGTCCTGGGTGGCCGCCCGGGTCGCCGATCCCGGCCGGGTGCGGGTGGTTCCGCAGGGGAGGGCGGCCGAGTCCCTGGCCAGCTGGCCGGTCACAGAGCTGCCGATCATGGGCGAGACCGCAGAGCGGCTGCTCCGGTTCGGGCTGCGCACCTGCGGCGACTGCGCGGCCATCACCATGGCCGACCTGCAGCGGCAGTTCGGGCCGGAGGGGATCCTGCTCCACCGGCTCTGCCGGGGCCTGGACTTGGCCGAGATCGACCCTGGGCGCGAGCCGCCTCCCTGCGGCGTTCGCCGCTCCCTGGCGGGGGGAGTGGAAGACTCCGAGTCGCTTCGCTTCGGCGCCGCCGAGCTGGCCCGGGGCCTGGCCGAGGAGCTGGCCCGGCAGGGACGGGCGGCAGGGCGGATCCGGCTGACCTTGCGTGGTGAGGGGGGGGGCCGGCTGGGGGAGCGCGCCTGGTGGAGCGAGGTCGCGCCCTCCCAGCCGATGGCCACCGCCGAGGAGCTGATGGGCCCGCTGCTGAGCCTGTTCGGCAGACTCCATCCCCCCATCCCGATCACGGTGGTGGAGCTCGAGGCCCTGGACCTGGTTGCGCCCCCGGCCAGCCAGATCGGGATGTGGCAGGGACGGGTGGCGGATCGCGAGGTGATCCAGCGGGCGGTCAACCGGCTCCACGACCGGTTCGGCAAGGGGCTGGTCTGGCGGGTCGAGGTGCGCCCGGGTCACCCCGGGGACGTCCCCGAGGAGCGGCTCAGCTGGAGCTCCAGTTGACCCGGATCGAGGTTCGCTGCGGGGGACCGCTCGGAGAGCCGGCGGCGGTGGAGCTGGGCGGTGGCTGGATGGAGGTGACGGCGGTGGTGGAGAGCTGGTGGGTCGAGGTCGGATGGTGGCGGGCACTGCCCGAACGCCCGGTTCGCCGTCGCTGCTGGCGAGTACTGCTCTCCAACGGCAGCTGCCTGGACCTGCGCTGGGACCAGCTGTCCAACAGCTGGGATCTGGAGAGAGGCTGGGGATGAGGTTAACGGCGCCATCTGCTAGCGTGCCCTCATGCCCGACCGTCCGGCCACCTCGGCCTCCGGCCCCAACCAGGGTCCCACCTCCGGCGGTCGCCTGCCTCTGAGGCGGCGGCCGCTCTGGGCCTGGATGCCGCTGCTGGTGGTCCTGGCCGTGAACCTGCTGGTGGTGAACGTCTTCTTCGCCCCCCCCTCTCCCAAGACCATCGCCCTGCCCTACAACGTCTTCGTCAGCGACGTCAGCAAGAATGACGTCCGCAGCATCACCAGCACCTCGGACACCATTCAGGGGACCTTCCAGCACCTGACCGGGGTCTCGGCCAGCTCCAAGAGCAAGGCCAGGTACTTCACCACCCAGCTGCCCAGCTTCGCCGGCGGCGGCCTCGAGGCCCTGCTGGTGCAGCACCACGTGACCATCAACGCCGAGAACCCCAATCCCCCGACCCCGCTCTGGGAGGAGGCGCTCTTCAGCTTCGGGCCCACCCTCCTCATCGTCTTCGGCTTCCTCTACCTGATGCGACGGGCCGCCGCCAGCGCCGGCGGGGGCCTGTTCAGCATGGGGCGCAGCCAGGCCCGCCTCTACGACGCCGAGCGGCCTGCCACCACCTTCGCCGACGTGGCCGGGATCGAGGAGGCCGAGGAGGAGCTGGAGGAGATCGTGGACTTTCTCCGCCAGCCCGCCAAGTACCAGCGGCTGGGGGGGACCGTGCCCAAGGGGGTCCTGCTGGTGGGGCTGCCTGGCACCGGCAAAACGCTCCTGGCCAGGGCGGTGGCGGGTGAGGCCAAGGTGCCCTTCTTCAGCCTCTCAGCGTCAGAGTTCATCGAGATGATCGTGGGGGTGGGGGCATCGCGGGTCCGCGACCTATTCGCCAAGGCCCGCGAGGCGGCCCCGGCGATCATCTTCATCGACGAGCTGGATGCGATTGGCCGGAGCCGGGGGGTGGGGGCCAGCTTCGGCGGCCACGACGAGCGGGAGCAGACCCTCAACCAGATCCTCACCGAGATGGACGGCTTCGACTCCCGGGAGGGCGTGATCGTCCTGGCCGCCAGTAACCGGGCCGATGTGCTAGATCCCGCCCTCCTCCGCCCGGGCCGCTTCGACCGGCGGGTGATGGTCCAGCCCCCGGACCGGGTGGGCCGGAGCGCCATCCTCAAGATCCACACCCGGGGGGTGCCCTTGGGGGCCGACGTGAACCTGGACAACCTGGCCTCGCAGACGCCGGGGCTGGTCGGGGCCGAGCTGCGCAACCTGGTCAACGAGGCGGCCCTGCTGGCGGCGCGACGGGACCGCAAGGCGGTGACCCAGGTCGACTTCACCGATGCTCTGCAGAAGGTGCTGCTGGGGGCGGCGAGGCGGATCGTTCTCTCCGAGGAGGACCGGCGCCGGACCGCCTGCCACGAGAGCGGCCATGCCCTGCTGGGACTGCTGGTGCCCGAGGCGGACCCAGTCCGCAGGGTCTCCATCGTGCCCCGAGGCAGGGCGCTGGGGGTCACGGTGCAATCTCCCGTCGACGACCGCCAGAACTACCCCGAGACCTATCTCCGGGCCCGGATCGTGGGGGCGCTCGGCGGCAGGGCCGCCGAGAAGCTGGTCTACGACGTGGTCACCACCGGGGCCGAGAACGACCTCCAGCAGGTGACCATCATCGCTCGGCAGATGGTGGTGCACTGGGGGATGAGCCCGCTGGTGGGGCCGCTCAGCCTCGCCGACGAGACCGATACCCAGGCGCTGATGATTCCCCAGCGGCCCTACAGCGAGGCCACCGCCGAGGTGATCGACTCCGAGGTCAAGCGGATCGTCGAGGAGTGCTTCAGCGAGGCCTGCCAGCTGCTCGGGGAGAACCGGGACAAGCTCGAGGCACTGACCCAGGCGCTGCTGCGCGACGAGTCCCTGGACGAGGAGGAGATCCTCCTGGTCACCGGCTTGCCGGGCAAGCCGGTCATTCCCGTCACCCGGCCGGACCTCGTGGTCACCGAGGCGCCGTCCCTGCTGGAGCCGGCGCTCCCGACCTCGCCGGTGCGTCTCCCCGACTAGCACCGGATCCGCATCGCCGGCTGGAGCACTGGGTCCCGCTGGGCTGGCCGGGGATCCACTGGGCCTGTCCCGAGACAGGCGCAGCGGTCAGGAAGATGCTGGCAACGGACCGCCCTGGGCTGGTTCCTGGAAGATCGGCTTGGGGAGGGCCTCGCGGAGCCCGTCGGTCCGGTCCCGAGCGGGCAGCCGGTGGACGTCGGGCGGCTTGGGCAGGATCCCGAAGACCTGGCGGGTGCTGCCCTTGCCTTCAATGCGGGGCCGGGTCCTCCAGGCCTCGGGGCAGGTTCGGGCGATCGGCAGGGATGTCCAGCCCAACCACCGGGGCCGTGCCTCACCGGCCCACCGCTCCCAGGTGGTTGGTGGGCCAGCGGTCCAGGGAGGTGCTGGCGAAACCGTGCGAACATCAGTTCGTATCATGGCGGTCATGACCGAGCCCTTCTCCGAGCTCTGGGCACGTTCCTACTTCTCCTTCCTGGAAGGGGCCAGCGCTCCCGAGGCCCTGGCGGCCCGGGCCGCCGAGCTGGGGATGCCCGCCCTGGGATTGGTGGATCGGGGGGGCCTGTACGGAGCAGTGCGGCTGGTTCAGGCCGCCGAGCGCTTCGGGATGAGGGCGCTGGTTGGTGCGGAGCTGGACCTGGAGGAGGGGGGAAGGCTGGTGCTGTTGGCGACCGACCGGTCCTCCTACCAGGAGCTCTGCCGGGCCGTGAGCCGGACCCAGCTGGCGGGGGCCAAGGGGGTGCACCTGCTCCGCCTCAGCGGGTTGGAGAAGGAACTGGCTGAGGCTGCAGGGAGGGCGGGAGGGGAACGGGACGCGGTTCTGCCGCCCTCCCTGCAGCATCGCCGGGAGCTTCTGTCCGGTCGGCCCCGGACCGATCTCGAGAGCCCGGTCTGTCCCGAGGACTTGAGCCGGTGCACCGTGGTGGCCGGCGGCCCCCACAGCCCGGTCAGCCTGGCTCTGCTGCGGGGGGACCGGGCAGCGGCGGACCGGGCGGCAGCGGCCCTCCGATACGCCTTCCCCGGGGGTCGGGCCTACCTCGCCCTGCAGCATCACCTTCATCCCGGGGACGGCTGGCTGGCGGCCGAGACCGCGGCCTGCGCCGAGCGGGTCGGGGTGGGATTGCTGGTTTCGGCCACCCCTCGCTACGCCATTGCCTCGGAGGCGGCCTTGCTCGACGTGCTCACCGCCATCCGCCACAACTGCACCCTGGAGGATGCCGCCGGGCGAGGGTTGCTGCTGCCCAACCACCAGTACTGGATGCGCAGCGGGGAGGAGCTCCGCCAGATGCTGCCCTACCCCGCCGCCTTCCAGGCCACCTTCGAGCTGGCCGCCCGCTGCGAGCTGAGCCTGGACTTCCGCCACAGTCGTTTCCCCGGTTTCACCGCCCCTGCCGGGCTCAGCCCTGATCAGTACCTGGAGCAGCTCTGCCGGCAGGGGCTGCCGGCTAGGTACCCGGCCGCCGGATCAGTGGTGGAGGAGCGCCTCACCCACGAGCTGCGGGTCATCTCCAAGTGCCGGTTGGCGGAGTTCTTCCTCATCGTCTGGGAGCTGATGGACTTCGCCAGGCGGGAGGGTATACCCGCCCAGGGGAGGGGATCCGCCGCCGACAGCCTGGTTGCCTACCTGCTCGGGATCACCCGGGTTGACCCGATCGCCCACCACCTCCTCTTCGAGCGCTTTCTCCACGAGGAGATGCAGGGGACCCCGGATATCGACATCGACGTCTCCACCACCCACCGTGAACAGCTGATCCGCCACGTCTACGACACCTACGGAGAGGACCGAACCGGGATGGTCTGCACTGTGATCACCTTCCGGGCCCGGATGGCGATCCGCCAGGTGGGCGCCGCTTTCGGACTTCCGGAGGCGGTGGTGGAGCGACTCACTCGGTCGGTGGACCGCTGGTACGGCAAGGGGGAGGAGGCCCTGGTGGCCCAGGTTCTGGAGCTGGCCGGCGAGCCTCCGGAGCAGGTCCTCAGCTCCCGGCCCTGGCGCCAGTTCGCGGCCCTGGTGGAGGCGGTGGTGGGGGTGCCGCGCCATCTCTCCATCCATGTGGGTGGGATGCTGGTCACCGGGGAACCGCTCTGGGACATCGCTCCCCTGGAACGGGCCACCATGCCGGGCCGGGTGGTGATCCAGTTCGACAAGAACGACGTCGAGGACCTGGGCCTGATCAAGATCGACCTGCTCGGACTGCGCACCCTCTCGGTGGTCTCCGAGGCCCTCCAGGAGCTGGAGGAGATGGCCGGCGAGCGCCCCGACCTGGAGGCGCTGGACCTGGCCGATCCTGAGGTCTACGCCATGTGCGCCAGGGCCGACACCATCGGGGTGTTCCAGATCGAGTCCCGGGCCCAGCAGCAGACCCTGCCCCGGAGCAACCCTCGGGAATTCAACGACCTGGTGGNNCGACCTGGTGGTGGAGGTGGCGATCATTCGGCCCGGGCCGATCCAGGGCAAGGCGGTCCACCCCTACCTGCGCCGTCGCCAGGGCCGAGAGCCGGTGACCTACCTCCACCCCCTGCTGGAGCCGATCCTGCGGGACACCCTGGGGGTGATCCTCTACCAGGAGCAGATCCTCGAGATCGCCATGCGGCTGGGGGGCTTCAGTGCCGGCGAGGCCGACCGTTTCCGGCGGGCCATGAACCGTCACCGCTCTCGGGTGGAGATGAGCTCTTTGGAGCGGGAGTTCAGGCAGGGGTGCGCCCGCAACCAGGTGTCCAGTGAGGTCTCGGGGCAGCTCTTCGAGGCGGTCAGGGGGTTTGCCGAGTTCGGCTTCTGCCGCAGCCACGCGGCGGCCTTCGCCCGCACCGTCTACGAGACCGCCTGGCTGCNNTCAACCACCAGCCGATGGGCTTCTACCACCCATCGGTGCTGGTGGACGACGCCAAGCGCCGGGGGGTGCGCGTGCTCTCGGTGGACGTCAACCTCAGCCGGGGTCGCTGTCGGCTGGAGGCGTTGGAGGGGGGGCCGGGAGGCCGGCGCGAGCTCGGGGTCAGGCTTGGCTTCAACTACATCCGGGGGCTGGGTGCCACCCTCCGCGATCGGCTGGACCGCGAGCGGGACCTGGGGCCCTACCGGTCGCCGGAGGACTTCTGGCTTCGCACCGAGCTACCCCGTCCCGCCATCGACGCCCTGGTCATGGTGGGGGCCCTGGACAGCTTCGGCGAATCGCGCCGCAAGCTGCTCTGGCGGCTCAAGTCGGTGGAGGAGTCGCTCGATGGCCACCGCCGCCTCCGGCCTCCTCCGGGAAGGCCGGGGGCCAGCTTGCCCCCGANNCTGCCGGCCCCGCCGCCGGGGCTGGCCGAGCTGACCGCGATGGAGAGGGCTGCCGCCGACTACCGGATCATGGGGCTGACCACCGGCGACCACCTGGTCGCCTTCCTTCGGCCCCAGCTGGCGGAACTGGGGGCCATGCCGCTGGCCGAGGTGCGCCGGGCCGCCCACGGGAGCCGGATGCGGGCGGCGGGGTTGGTGATAACCCGACAGGCGCCGGGGTCAGCCCACGGGATGAGGTTCTTCACGGTGGTCGACGAGACCGCCCACCTGGACCTTGTGTTTCGGCCCGAGGTCTATCGGGCCAACCGGCTCCTCGCCAACCATCAACCGATCGTCTGCGCCGAGGGCAGGCTCCAGGTGGCGGACGGGGTCATGAGCCTGGTGGTGGAGCGGCTGCTGCCGCTGACCCCCCAAGCCGCGCTGTTGGGAGAGCCGGAGCCGGCCGAGTCGCTGCTCTCGACTCCCACCTCCCACGATTACTACTGACCGGGGATCGGGGCGTTGCCCACCGGGACCGGGGCCTGGAGGGCAGGACCCGGTCCCGGCTCCAGGCCCAGCTGGGGCCGGAGCCGGGACAGCTGCCTCATCGCGGCCTCGAGATCGGCAGAGCTGAACGCGGAGCGGGAGTGGCGCTGGAGGACCACGGTCAAGCCGGGACTGCCGGGCAGCTCGAGAGGGAGCACGATCACGGATACCAACTCCACGTTGCTGCGGGCCTGGGGCCGGCTCGAAGGAGGCTCGACCCAGAGCACCGGGACGCCGGTGAGCCGGGCGCGCGCTGCCAGCGACGCTATCAGCGGGCTCGTCGAGCCGCCCTCCACCCGGCCGAGCTCGCAGCCGCTCCGGTCCAGCATCACCGCCAGCTCGGCCCTGCCCGCCCGCTGCAGGCGGGCCAGGAAGCGCTCCAACCCGATGGGTGAGGGCGAGGGCCGGCGGTGGCGCCGGGCCAGCTGCCAGTTGAGGGCTCCGTTGACCGCCATCCCCGCGACCGCCGCCAGCAGTCCGTCCAGGACCAGCGCCAGGCTGGTCCCGAACAGACCCAGGAAGGCCAGCAGCTGAACTCCACCGGCGGTGAGGGTGGAGGAGATGTAGCGCCTCATCATCGGATGCCGCTCCCGGCGCAGGTCGGCGAAGGTGAGCTGCAGGTTCCAGCTGAAGTTCCAGAGCACCGTCACCAGGAACGCCACTGCCCAGGCCGCTAGCGCCGGCCAGCCCAGCACCACCCCGCCGACGGTCAGGAGGACCAGGAAGAGGAGCAGTCCGCTCACCCCCACGGCGGCGAACTTCCACATCCGGGCACTTCCGGGCACGTCCTTGAGCAGGGACCAGACATGGCGCAGGAACAGCAGCCCCTGGGAGGTGCTGGCCTTGCTCACCCCGGCGGTTCGGGCCCGGAACTGGAGCGGAACGTCGACAACCTTGGCCTGGGGTGAGCACACCAGCAGCTCCAGGAGGATCTTGAAGCCGACCGGACGGAGCTCCAGGCCCCGGAGCAGAGAGCTGCGGCAGAGGAAGAAGCCGGCCAGCGGGTCGGAGCTGGCCCTGGCCTCCACGAACAGGGTCCGGACCAGCAGTCGGGCGCTGCGGGACACGAAGTGGCGAAAGCCACCCGCGAGCCCCTCCCGGCTGCCTCCCGGCTGGTAGCGGCTGGCCACCACCAAGTCGGCGCCGGCGCGCTCGGCGGCAAGCATCCGGGGGATCACCTCGGGCGGATGCTGGAGGTCGCTGTCCATGACGCAGACGACCCGCCCCCGGGCCTCGCGCAGGCCCAGGACCACGGCGGTGCTGAGTCCGCCGACGCGCTCCGCGGCGGTTCGGTGAAGCACCCGGATCCGAGGGTCGCGGTTGGCCTCAGCCAGCAGCAGGAGGGCGGTCTCGTCGTCACTGTCGTCGACGAAGACCAGCTCGAACCCAACTTCGGCCAGAGCCTGGCGGAGCCTTGCCAGGAGGGCGGTGACATTGCCCGCCTCGTTGCGCGTGGGGAGCACCACGCTCAGCTCGGGCGACGTCGCCCCAGCGCCTCCGGCGAACTCAGGCATCGGCCGCAGTCTAACCTCGATCTGGACCGGGGTCAGGGGCTGTTACCGAATTGGAAAGTGGCCTGAGCCCCTCCCCACCAGCCGATTGCCGGGGGGCGCAGCCGGGGCTCGCCGCTCCTCCTTCGGCCACAATTTGGCCCGGGCGGGGCACGGCCGGAGTCAGGTCGGGGCGCAGTCTCCCGAGCCGGGGATCCTCAGGGGCATCGGGCTCCGCGACTTCGAGGCCGAGCCGTCGCCGGCGACGGTGAAGGCGGGCGCCCTTGTGGAGGTGGCGCAGCCGCCGCATGGGCGCCGTGACCGGTCAGTCCCCCCGGACTCCCCAGCCCTCCATGCGGGTGCGGTAGACCCGGCTCCAGTTCCAGACGGCGAGCCACGACAAAGCCCACACCCCCAGCTCGACGGATACCCCGACCAGGGTGGAGCGGGCCAGGGAGTTGCCCGCCAGGGCCAGGGCGCAGTACACGAGGACCCGGACCAGGACCATGCCCACCAGCCCGGACATGGCCAGGAAGGCGATCCGCACCACCCTTCGCTCGGTTCGCATCGCCGCGCGGAGCTGGCCCGCGCTGCTGACTCCCGGGCCGCCCAGGTGGAGCGGGGGCTCCGGCTGGGTGCGGCTCAGCCTGGCCGCCCCGATCGTGGCCAGGAGCCCCGCCAGCAGCACCGGCACCAGCGCCTGCCAGGGCGCTCCCAGCCGGAGGAAGTTCTGCCAGCCGGCGAGCCGGTGACCAGCGTCGTAGGAGCTGGCGAACCGGCTCTGGAGAACGAACGAGACGGTCCCCACCGCCAGACCCAGCACCAGGCTGGCCCCGGCGGTGATGACCGCCGGGCGATGCCTGCTGACCTGCCCTTGCCACCAGCCTTTGGGTCCCGCGGGTCGGGGCTCAGCCACGGGTCGAGCTCGGCTCAAGCGACCCCAGGCAGCGCGCGGCGGAGCGCCGCGCCGTCGCCTGGGCGCTCTGGAGGACCTGGTGCTTCGACCAAGCTGGGTGGGGCCGCACATTTCGGGGCCGCCCGAGCCGTATGGCCGGCGGGATAGGGAGGGTCTGGCGGATGAGAGAGGGCATGGCGCCCTCGATTGTGGAGCCCGGAGGGACTCCCCGCCTCAGCCTAGAATCGGGTGGATGGGTTCGACGCCTGGCGGGCGGCACCCAGCGCCCGAGCTGGCCCGCGGCCCGCGGGTGCGGGTCGTCACCTACAACGTTCTCCTGGGAGGTGGTGGGCGCTGGTCCGAGATCGGGCGCCTGCTCGGTGCTGTGGACGCCGACGTCATCGCCCTCCAGGAGGCGGATGACCGGGAGGCGGTTCAGCGGCTCGGCCGGGAGCTCGGCCACCGGGTGATCTTCGGCTCGGCGCCGACCCCGAGGCACCAGGCGGTGCTGAGCCGCCTGCCGGTGACCGACTGGGCCAACCACACCGACCCCGCCGTCTTCCTCAGGAACTCCCTCGAGGTCTGGGTGGAGCTGCCGCCGGGGAGCGAGCCCAGCGAGCTGGGTCTTCACACCGTCCATCTCACCGCGGCCTTCCACCGCCGGGGCCGGGCGGAGCCGGAGCGGGTTCGCGAGCTGGCGGCGGTCCGGGCCCACGCTGCCAGCCGGCCGGAGGCATCCCACCTGGTTCTGGGCGACTTCAACGCGCTCGCGCCCGGGGACACGGTCAAGGCCACCGACTTCTTCGCCCAGATCAACCAGTGGCGGCGGACCGGGGTGCTGAGCGAGGCCGGGATGCTGGGTCCGGTCCCGACCGGGCTGAGCCGCATGCGCTGGTGGCAGGACACCGACGCCGAGACCATCATCGAGGAGTTGCCGGAGGCGGTGCGCAGCGGGCTGCCGCGTCTACCCTGGCTGGTCCATCCCCTGCTCGAGGTGCTGCCCCGGGGAGAGACCACCGACGCGGTCCTGGCGGCGCTGCTGCCTCGGGCGGCGGTGCGAAGCATGGTTCAGGCGGGCTACGTCGACTGCCTGCGAGCGCTTCATCCCCGGTCTGGCAGCTTCACCTGCCCCACCTACCAGCCCGCGGTGAGGGTCGACTACCTCTTCGCCACCCGTGACCTGGCGGCCCGGCTCGTCAAGTGCGAGGTGGTGGGTCGCAGTGGGGAACTGGCCGCTCTGGCCCGGCGCGCCAGCGACCACTTCCCGGTAATGGCGGAGTTCGGCCTGGGCCGTCTCCGCCCCTGAGGCAGGATCCGGCGGCGAGGGCCGCGGTCCCCATCAGAGGAGGTCCCACGGAGTTGGCTGAGCAGCAGGCGGCGGGGGTGCCCAGGACCGGTCGGCGCTGGATCCCCACCATCACCCTGCTGGCGGCGAGCGCCCTCTACGGATGGTCCTTCGTCGTGGTCAAGGACGTGATCGCGCAGTACCCGGTGCTGCCCTACCTCGGTCTCCGCTGGGCGATCGCCGCTCTCACCCTGTTCCTGCTGCTGCGGCGCTGGCCCGGCCGGCTGGAGTGGCGGATGGGCCTTCCGGTGGGCGCACTGCTGGCGGTGGGGTGCCTGGTCCAGACCGAGGGGATGGTCACCGTGGGTGCGGGGATCGCGGGACTGCTGACCGGGCTCTTCGTGGTCTTCACCCCGATCCTGGACCGTCTCATGTTCAAGTCCCGGCTTCCGAGAAGGACCCTGGTCAGCGTGGGTGCGGCGATGCTCGGGATCGCCATGCTCACCGGGGCCAGAGGGGGCTTCATGCTGGGTGACCTCCTGCTGCTGCTCTCGGCGGTGGCCTTCGCCGGGCAGACCGTGCTGCTCAGCCACGCCCGGGGGTCGGTGGGGCAGCTGGGGCTGGTCCAGTTGCTCGCGTGTGCCGTGACTTTCCTGCTCCTGGGCAGCACCGGGGGGATTCCCTATCCCGCCATATCAGGGTCGGTGGCGATGGGCCTGATCATCCTCGGAGTGCTGGCCAGCGCGGTGGGGGNNCAGCGCTGGTGCTGTCCGCCGAGCCGGCCTTTGCGCTCGGCTTCGCGGTCGTGCTGGCGGGCGAACGGCTCGGCTCACTGCAGCTGGCCGGGGCGCTGGTGCTGATCGCCGCCATAGTCGGGCACGAGATCGACTTCCGCCGGGCCTTCGGCCGAGCCTAGCCGGAGAGCCACCGAAGGGCTTCTCGGCCGCCCATATACTCGGGTCATGGCCAGCGAGGACGATCTGCCCCCGGTTCCCCACGCCGAGTACGCGCTCCTGGGCGGCTCGGGGACCGGCACTCAGGGATCCCCCGAGCTGGAGGAGTCGGTGGGTCCCGAGGCCCGCGACGTGGTTTTCACCACCCCCTTTGGGGAGACGCCTCCGGTTACTCGCTTCAAGCTGCCCGAGGCAGACGGCCGGGAGCGCTCGGTGCTCTTCGCTAGGCCCCATGCCACCATGGCCGGGGGGCTGGTGGGTCGCTCCAGCGAGAGCCGGGCCGGGCAGGCGCTGGCCCTCTTCTGGCTCTTCCAGAGGGCAGGGGTGGTCCGGATCGTGGCGGAGTCCGGGGCGGCCAGCATCACCCAGCACTTCCACCCCCGCGACCTGGTGGTGCCGCACGACTTCATCGACTTCACCCGCCAGTACGGCGGCCGGCTGACGCCCGGGGCGATCCTGGTGATGCGGGACCCCTTCTGTCCCGAGATCCGGGAGGCGCTCTGGAATCGGGCCCGGCAGTTCGCCGCCGAGAAGGCGACCCGGGTCTTCAACCGAGCGGTCCACGTGACCGTAGAGGGGCCCCGGCTGGAGACGGCGGCCGAGGTGGGCGCACTGGCCCGGATGGGCGGCGACGTCATCAGTCAGACCCTCACCCCGGAGGTGTATCTGGCTCGCGAGATCGGGGCCTGCTTTGCCTCCGTGGAGATGGTCCTGAACTACGCCGAGGGCGTGCGCCCGGAGTGGGACTTTGACCTGCTCCGGGCGATCGTCCGCGAGGGCGCCGAGGAGCTGGGCCGGGTGGCTCTGGACGCTCTGGTGGCACTTCCCGGTGAGCGGGGCTGCTCCTGCGCCGAGCACCGCCAGAAGGCTTCCAGCCCGAACCTGGTGGCCGAGACGGCGTGACCCTGGCGGGAGCGGCTCGGCCGGCTCTGCCCACGGCCGGGGAGCCGGAGCCGGAGGCGGTCAGGGGCATGTTTGCGGAACTGGCCGGCCGCTATGACCTGCTCAACTCTCTGCTCAGCCAGGGCCAGGACCGCCGGTGGCGCCGGCGAGCGGCCCAGCTCACCCGCACCGTGTCCGGCGACCGGGTTCTGGACGTGTGCAGTGGCACCGGGGCGCTGACCCGGCTCCTCTGCCAGCGGGTCGCGCCGGGCGGGGAGGTGGTGGGTCTGGATCTCACCGAGGCCATGATTGAGGTGGCCAGGATCCGCGCCCCGGGGGTGCAGTTCGTGGTCGGCGACGTCTGCCACTTGCCGTTCCCGGACAGCCACTTCGACGCCGCCACCATGGCCTTCGGACTGCGCAACATCCGCGCCAAGCAGCTGGCCCTGGCGGAGCTGAGACGGGTGCTCCGGCCCGACGGCCGGGTGGTGATTCTGGAGTTCAGCACGGTGCTCTCGCCACTTCGCGCCAGCTACGCCTGGTACAGCCGCCACCTGATCCCCCGCATCGCCGCCGTGGTGCTGGGCCGGGACGGTGCCTACCGCTATCTGACCGAGTCGATCGCCGCCTTCCCTCCCCCTAGGGCGGTGTCGGGGTGGCTGCTCCAGGCGGGCTTCGATCGGGTGCGCCACCACTCCATGACCGGTGGCGTGGTCGCCCTGCATGTCGCCCGGCGCCCTTCGGGCGCCGGTGGTCAGCCGGAGGCGAGCCCGGCGGGCCGGCCTGGGCGAGGGGGCTGAGGATCTCGGCGAAGAGGGGCGGCCGCGAGGATCGCCAGGCACCGGTGGGTGGTGGTTCTGTGGCGGGCGTCGCTGGTCGCCCCACACGCCCGAGGGGGATCTGCGGGTGGTCGCCGGCCGCGCGCTGGTCGGGTACAGTGAGCCCTCTTGGCGGTGGGAGGCGTCCTGGCCCCAGGGGCCGGGGAGCGGAGGGCTCCACTTGATTCGTACCCTGGTGGTGATGGGGCGCCAGGAGGTCGAGCGCCTGGCGCCCTGGCTCGACTACCTGGCGCGAACCGGAAGCGTCTCGGTGGACCTGACCCAGGACTCCTCGGCGCTCACCCACCTCGGCGGATATGACGTCGTCGTGGCGCACTCCCCGGAGGGGGATCTGGAGGTCGAGGCTGAGGCCAGCCTCTGCGACTTCGTGAGCCGTGGTGGCGGCTTCCTTGGCCTCCACCGCACCAGCGCCAACTGGGCCTCATCGCGCCGCTACCTGGAGATGGTCGGAGGCGGTCGGGACGGGCGGCTTCCCCAGAGCGAGATGGTCGTCCGGGTCGGCGACCCCGGCCACGACATCACCCGCCGGCTGGCCGGCCCGCTCGTCCTTCACGACTCCTGCTACACGGTACCCGAGCCTCCCCCCGGCTCCCGGGTCCTGCTGGACACCAGCTGGCATTTCCGGCGGCTCCCGGTCGCCTACGTGCGGGAGGCCGGCGCGGGCCGGATCTTCTACCTGGGGATGGGGGAGACGGCCGAGACGTTCCGACAGCCCGCGGTCCAGGAGCTGCTCTACCGTGCCCTTCGCTACGCCGCCGGGAAGGTCGAGCGGGAGTCGGTGGGAGTGGGGATGCTGGGGTTCGGTACCATCGGCCCGGACCACGTGGAGTCCATCGACGCGGTCGCGGGACTCCGGCTTCGCGCCGTCTGCGACCAGAGCCCGGAGCGACAGGAGGCGGCCCGAGGGATGGTGCCGGAACTGGAGATCGCCGCCAACCTGGCCCAGCTGCTGGAGCTGCCCGGGGTCGAGCTGGTGGTGATCTCGACTCCTCCCACCACCCATGCCGAGATGGCCGAGCTGGCGCTGCTGGCCGGCAAGCATGTCCTGGTGGAGAAGCCCTTCTGCCTCAAGCTGGCCGACGCCGACCGGCTGGTGGCGCTGGCCGAGGAGTGTGGCCGGACCCTCACCGTCTTCCAGAACCGGCGCTGGGACCCGGACTTTCTGGCCCTGCAGTCGGTCGTGCGCCGGGGCGAGCTCGGTTCGATCTTCCACCTCGAGGCCTTCGTCGGGGGCTACCAGCACCCCTGCCACTTCTGGCACTCCCACTCGCCGGTCAGCGGGGGGGTGATCTTCGACTGGGGTTCGCACTACCTGGACTGGATCCTCCAGCTGGTCCCGGGAGACGTGGTCAAGGTTTCCGCCAGCCGCCAGAAGCTGGTCTGGCACGACGTGACCAACGACGACCACTTTGAGATCAGGATGACCTTCGAGGGGGGGGCCGAGGCGGAGTTCATCCACTCCGACATCGCCGCCGCGCGCAAGCCCAAGTGGTACGTGCTGGGAACCCGCGGCGCCGCGGTCGGCCACTGGCGTGAGGGCAGGCTGACCAGCCGCAGCTCCACCGGTCAGGTGGTCGAGGAGAGGCTCTCCGTCACCGACCTGCCCTGCGAGTTGCACGTGCTCACCCCGGACGGGTCGGGCGAGTGCCACGACCAGCTGGTGTCCCTGCCCAGGCCGCCCCCGCAGGCCTTCTACCGCAACCTGGCGGGGCACCTCCTGGCCCAGGAGCCGCTGGTGGTCAGCGCGGAATCCGCCCGCCGGAACATTGCGGTGATGGAGGCGGCCACTCGCTCGGCGGAGCTGGGGAAGCCGCTGTCGCTGCGGGTGTGAAGGAGAGACCGCTCCGCTGGGGGGTGCTGGGAGCAGCCTGGATCGCGGGCCGGGCTGTGCTTCCGGCTATCCAGGCCGGCGGGGGAGAGCTGGTGGCGCTGGCCAGCCGGGACCGGGCCCGGGGGCAGGAGATGGCCAGCAGGTTCGGCATCCCGTTGGTGCTTGACGACTACGCTCGGCTGCTGGAGGTGGAGTTGGACGCGGTCTACCTGCCCCTGCCCAACTCGCTCCACCTGCCCTGGACCCTAGGTGCGGTGGCCGCCGGCAAGCATGTGCTCTGCGAGAAGCCACTGGCGCTCAGTGGGGCCGAGGCGCGGGAGATCTCCGCGGCGGCGACCGCGAGCGGGCTGGTGGTGGCGGAGGCGCTGATGTATCGCTACCACCCACGCTGGCGAACGGTGCGCCAGCTCGTCGCCGAGGGCCGGCTCGGGTCCCTCCGCCACCTCCAGGGGTGCTTCAGCTTCCCCCTGGGGCCCCCTCCCAACATCCGCTGGGTGGCTGGTCTGGGTGGAGGGGCGCTGTACGACGTCGGCTCCTATCTCCTCAGCGCCGCCCGCTGGCTGGCCGGCGAGCCCGACCGGGTTCTGGCGCGGGTCGGCCGGCGCCACGGGGTGGACAGCGACGGCTCGGTGCTGCTGGAGTTCTCCGGGCCGGCCGGCCCGGTGGCGGCCGAGCTTGCCTTCAGCTTCGAGGCGGTGGAGCACGAGGAGCTGGTGCTGATCGGTACCGAGGCCATCCTCGTCGTCCCCAAGCCCTTCACCGCGTGGACGGGGGAGGCGATCCCCCTCCAACTCCGCGGGGGGCCGGGGAGAGGGTCGGAGGCCATCATCACCGCGGCCGCCGACCCCTATCGGGAGATGGTGGTGGCCTTCACCGCCAGTGTCCGGGGTGGTCACGCGCCGTTCACCGACTGTGGGGACGCCGCCCGGAACCTGGCGGTGCTCGAGGCCTGTCAGAGGAGCGCCGCCGGTGGCCGCTGGGAACGCCCCTAGCTCGCGCCCTCCACCTCGACCAGGCAGCTGGGAGCAGTGACCCGCAGCGCCAGCTCCCCACTGCTGGCGGCGTAGGGCGACTCCGCGGTGACGCAGGAGCTGAGGACTCTGGGACTCCCGGCCGAGGCCGGCCAGGAGACCAGCACCGTGGCTCCGGCCCGCTGGTCCTCCAACCGGGCGGAGAGGGTGGCGGTCTTGCGATCGAAGCTGAGCTGAGAGAGCGTCCCCGGCGCGGCCCTGACGAAGGGCTGGGCGAGCACGTCGAGCCAGGCGCTGTCGGGCCGCCCCTGGCCGCTCTCAACCCCCCAGCCATCGGGGTCGTTCCACTGCCACCAGGCCCAGCCGGTGCGGAACTGGTTGGAGACGGTGATCTCGGCCTCGGCCCAGGCCACGGCGTTGGTCCGGTGCCGGTCGATGCCCAGCTCCCCCGCCCAGTAGGCGGCGGGGAGCTGGGCCGCCTCGGTCAGCCCCTGCTGCAGCTCGGCGCGGAGCGGGGCCTTGCTGCCCCGGTAGGTCGGGGGGAGGATGCTCCCCGAGTAGAGATGGGTGGAGTAGACGAGGTCCCGGGCTGCCAGGGGGCGGATCGCTGTGGGCAGGTCGCCGAAGAAGTCCCCTTCCACGATGAAGAGGTGGTTGGGGTCCACTCGAGCCAGGTCGCGAATCCCGGTGGCGTAGAAGGGCCAGAGGATGTGGGTCTCGAAGATCGCCGGGGGCAGGGGAAAGGGGTGGGGTTCGTTGTAGAGGTCGTAGCCGGCTACGGCTGAATCACCTCTGAACTGGGCCACCACCTGCTCCCAGGCTCGCCAGTAGAGCTGCTGCCAGTTCGGGAAGAGCCAGAAGTAGGCCAGGGCGGCGTTCACCGCCGGCGAAGTGTGGCGCTGCCAGGCCGCGCTGAGCCAGGGGATGTGGAGATCGGGGACCCCCGACACGGAGATCCACGCGGGAGCCCCGCTGCCGCCGAAGGCCACCCCGAAGTCCTCGGTGTGCATGTCCAGGACCACGTAGAGGTGGTGATCGGCACAGAGCCGGACCGTGGCGGCAATCCGCGCCAGGTAGCCGGCGCTGAAGCGGCCCGGCGCGGGCTCCAGCAGTGACCACGAGATCGGCAGGCGGACAACGTCGAACCCCTCCGCCTGCATCAGGCGGGCGTCGGTCGGGGTGAGGGCAGGCTGGGCCCGTTGGTCGCCGACCTGAAGGAGCGCGTCGTCGTTGAACCCGCGGAGGATCACCGTGCGGCCCTGGCTGTCGACGATCTGCCCCTGCCGAACCGAGAGCCAGGGCAGGGGACCCGCCGCCGGCCTCTGGGGGAGGAACTGAACCGTCAGCGCGGGCGTCGGCAGGCAGACCACGGCGGCCAGCGCTAGCACCGTGCCCAGCAGACCGGGTAGGGTCGACAGGCCCCCGCCGCGCTGGCGGGTCCGCGACGTCAGCAGTCGGTGCAGCACGGGGGGATTGTGGCTCACCCGGGTCGGCCCCCCGGCCGGGGAGGGTTACTCGCTGCCGACCCGCGAGCCTGGGGTCGAGGAGCGGAACGAGATGAAGCCTGCGATGACGGACCCGGAGTGGGCGTTCACCAGCACCGCGTCGAACTCCACGTCACCCTGCTCCTCGAGGTTGGTCGCCCCCCCTGAGCCGGGGTTGAGGAAGACCACCCAGCAGAGCTGGCCGGGCGGGCCCAGCCGGTCGCGCCCGGGTCCGATCACCGTGGCCAGAGCCTCGGACTCCACGGCCGATCCGCTCTGAGTGGAGCTGGCTGCTGCGGCCGCCCGCCGGGCGGTGATTCCGGCGGGGCCGGTGGGGGTCGCAAGGGTCAGGCCGCTGGCCTGCAGGCTGGTGAGGGCGCTGGGCAGTATCCCCAGTCCGTTGGGGGCCGGCGGGGCCGGGAGCGCCAGCAGGGCGAGCGTTCCCACCAGTCCCAGCGCCAGGGCCAGGACCACCGTGCGCAGCCGCCGACCGGCGGACCTCGGTCCAGAGGGGCGCAACGACTCCACGCTTGCATCATCGGCCAGCCGGACCGGCGCGGTCGAAACGGAGTTGGCCCAGTGTTTCGGGGTCGGTCGGCTGCGGTAGGGTAGGGGTAGCGGCGCCGGCGTGTCGGGGCCGACTACAGCTCTACGGAGGTTGGCAGAACCAAATGGCAAAGACCGTTGGAATTGACCTGGGAACGACCAACTCAGTGGTCGCCGTCATGGAGGGCGGTGAACCAGTTGTGATCCCGAACGCGGAGGGGGGCAGGACCACGCCGTCGGTGGTGGCCTTCACCAAGAACGGGGAGCGGCTGGTGGGGCAGTTGGCCCGGCGCCAGGCTGCGGTCAATCCCGAGAACACCGTCTACTCCATCAAGCGTTTCATGGGCCGCCGGCACAGCGAAGTGGCC
>PLTL01000199.1 GCA_003164475.1 Candidatus Dormiibacterota bacterium
TGGTCTTTCCGGAGGTCTTCGAGGCCGGCGGGTTCGATGCCGTGCTCGGCAACCCCCCATTCCTCGGAGGCCAGAAGCTGACCGGAGCCTTCGGTGTCGCATACCGCGAGTTTCTGGTGCAGAACGTGGCAGGTGGCGGACGCGGAAGCGCTGACCTCCTCGCGTACTTCTTGCTGGTCGCGCACCGGCTTCTAAATGACCGAGGACAGACAGGTCTGATCGGTACCAACACCATGGCCCAAGGCAACACCCGAGAGGTGGGCCTGGACCAGATCACTGCCGGCGGAACTGCCATACGAGCAGCCGTGAAGAGTGCCCATTGGCCGACTCGCACAGTCAATCTCGAATACTCGGTGCTGTGGAGCACTCGCCGTGAACCCGCGAAGGGGGTCTCCAGAATCCTTGATGGCCAACCGGTGACCTTCATCTCGAGTGCGCTCGATGCAGCGGAGTCCGATCTCGGAAAGCCTTTTCGCCTCGCAGCGAATGCCGGCATTAGTTTCCAGGGATCGATCGTCCTTGGAATGGGCTTCACCATGAGTCCAGAGGATGCCCAGCGCTTGATTGAGCAAGACCCTCGGAATCGGGAGGTTCTCTCTCCATACATCAACGGCGAGGATCTCAACTCACGACCGGACTGTTCCGCCAGCCGCTGGGTCATCAACTTCCGNNCGCTGGAGCGAGCAGAGGAGTATCCGGACTGCATCGAGATCGTGCGAAGGCTGGTCAAACCAGAGCGTCAACGGCGCAGAGCTGACGGGTCGTTCGCGTTACGTCGGCCGCTTCCGCAGAGATGGTGGATCTATGCAGAAAAGCGCCCCGGGCTTAACAGAGCGATCGAAGGCATGAGCCGCATTCTTGCGATCGCTCTTACCAGCAGGCTCGTCTTGCCTTCGCGGGTTCCGACAGGAATGGTTTATTCACACGCCGCGGGGGTGTTCGCCTATGAGGACGGTGGACATCTGGCTCTGCTATCGAGCGCCTTCCACTACTGGTGGGCGATTACGTATGCATCGACGATGCGGGCAGACCTCCGCTACACGCCAAGCGATGTCTTCGAGACTCTGCCTCAGCCAGGGGTCACTTCGCGGATGGACTCGGCTGGGGAGGCGGTGGAGGACCACCGGTATCCGATCATGGTGGCTCGCCAGCTTGGGCTCACCGCGCTTTACAGTCAGGTGCACAACAGCGCGGTGGGTGAGGTCGGGATCGCACGTCTCCGTGAGATCCATGTCGAGATTGACGGTGCGGTCGCCGAGGCTTACGGATGGGACGACATCAGCCTTGGTCATGGCTTCCACGAAACCGCCCAGGGCGTTCGGTTCACGATCTCAGGTGCGGCCCGGCGTGAAGTCCTCAAGCGACTCCTCGAGTTGAATCACCAACGTCATGCCGAGGAGGAGGCTGGCGGCGTGACCGCTTCCAAGGGGCGGCGGACCGCTGGGAAGGGGGGGGGCGCCATCCAAGCGCCGCTGTTCGGGCCATGACCGTCGACTCCCAGGAGGTGCGCACTCAGCTGGAAACCATCCTCGAACGCGATTTGCTCGGGCCCTGGGGGGGTGAGGATGAGGAACTGGCCGGCGAAGGGCCCCGTGCCCGCTATCTGGTGGGCTTCATCGCCCCCCGTGGCGTCCAATCAGCGCCCGAAGAGCTAGACAGCTCACTCGGCGATCTCGACGGCGAGGAGGCCGGCCCCGAACGCGCTAGCCCAGTCGCGGCGAACACGATGTTCCCTCGCTCCTTCGGTTTGTCGTTCTCAGTACCTGCGGAGACCGAATCCCTCGCGGTCACTGTTTCGTGGGGACGCTACACTCGCGAACTTTCGACGACCCTGAGGAACGACAGCGGCGATCTGATCCGCGTGTGGCGTCGGCGTCGGGTCACCCACCGGATGAGCGTTCCTCTTGGGGAGGGCAACCGGCGCCTTGAGAATCCACCGTGGACCGACCAGGCAGGGGTTAGCCTCCGCACTGTCTGCCGTCGACGGAGCGATCGACTCGTCGTTGAGCTGGCGCTTGTCAACGACCAGCGAGAGCCAGATCGGAACCGGGACTCCGCGTGGCTCTTCCAGACGCAGCTTGCCGTAACCGCGGAAGACGGTGAGGCTGCCATCTTCCTGCCCGGCCTTGACCGCGCACCCGTGGGCGGTGGGGTCGAGGAGGACCGGCGTCTGGCCATGCTCTACCGGAACACGCAGGAGTACGCGGTAGGCCGCAACGTGGCGGTGGCTGCCCAATGCGATCCGGGGAAACGCCGCGCCTCACGTCTAGTCACAGAGTGGCTGCCAACATCTGACGTCCCGCAGACTGTGGCGCCGTCTGTCGATACCGAACCCCGCCTGAGCGGACTCGAACGCGACATGGGAACCCTCGCGACGCTTGATGGTGAACAGCTCCGCGCCGCGCTCGTGCCGCTCTCCGCCGGCTATGAGTCCTGGCTTGACGAACAGAACCAGCGGCTGCGCTCGGAGCCGGACCTGGTGTCCCACGGACAGGCGGGTGCGGCCTCGATTGACGACGGGCGCATCGCCGCGAGGCGAATCCGAGCCGGGATCGACCTGCTGCTCTCCGATCCGCTTGCCTTCGAGGCCTTCCGGTTCGTCAACCAAGCCATGGCTCTACAGCGAGTTCACTCCGAGGTGGGCCTCCTGCGGCGCACCGACCCCACCGTCTCTTACGCGCAGGCGCTTGAGCGGTGCGATGTTCCTGGTAATCGCTCCTGGCGTCCCTTCCAGCTGGCGTTCGTCCTCCTCAACCTCCCGGCCCTGACCGATCCGACCCATGACGAGCGCTCGCCGATCCACAGCGCTACCGTCGACCTGCTGTTCTTCCCCACTGGAGGCGGCAAGACCGAGGCCTACCTCGGCCTCGCCGCCTACACCTTTGCGATCCGACGTCTGCAGGGCGCGATCGGCTCTGGGCCTGCAGCACGTGACGGAAGCGAGGGTGTGGCCGTTCTGATGCGCTATACGCTGCGCTTGCTCACGGCCCAGCAGTTCCAGCGGGCAGCAACCCTCGTCTGTGCATGCGAGTTCCTGCGCCGGGAGCGGTGGGCAGCTGACGACCGGCGCTGGGGAGAAACGCCCTTCCGGATCGGCCTCTGGGTGGGGCTTGCCGCATCGCCGAATAGCTACGACGATGCGGCAACCCAGATCCGCTCGGCCCGGGGCCAGGGGCGGGGGACGGGCAATAAGGTGCTGCAGATTCTCTCTTGCCCCTGGTGCGGGGAGGCACTCAGCGAGGCACGCGACCTGGAACCCCAGGACCAGGAGCGGCGGGTGTACCTCTACTGCTCGGACGCAGACGGTACCTGCCCGTTCTCGCGTCGCGGCTCGCCAAACGAGGGCCTGCCGGTCCTGACCGTCGATGAGGAGATCTACCGGCTGATGCCGGCGATCGTCATCGGCACCGTGGACAAGCTCGCGCAACTTCCCTGGCGAGGCCAGGCGGGCATGATCTTCGGCCGAGCGAATAGGCGATGCTCACGGCATGGTTTCCGGCATCCCGATCTGGACCAGCTGAGCGGTTGCGCCGACCGGCACCGGGCGACCGACCGGCTGCCCGTCGCGTCGACCTCAGAGGTCATGCAGCCGCGTCCACCGGACCTGATCATCCAAGATGAACTGCACCTGATCTCTGGCGCCTTGGGGACAATGGTCGGGCTCTACGAGACTATGGTCGACGAACTCTGTAGCTGGACCCGAGGCACGGACCTCATCAGGCCCAAGATCATCTCCTCCACGGCGACTGTCCGGCGCGCCCAGGACCAGGTCTGGCAGCTCTTCGGCCGGCGCCTCGGCATCTTTCCACCGCCGATGCTGGACGCCGGGGACACCTTCTTCTCGGTGCAGCTACCGGTGTCCGAGAGCACTCCCGGTCGCCGCTATCGTGGAATCTGTGCCCACGGGATTCGCCTCAAGCAGGCAGAGATCCGGATCGCTGGGACCCTGCTCACCGCCACCCAGTACTTGTTCGATCACTACGGTGAGGCAGCCGACCCCTACTTCACGTGCGTCGCATACTTCAACGCCTTGCGCGAGCTGGCGGGTATGAAGCGGCTCCTCGACGATGACATTGCGGTGCGGGTGCGGAAGGGAAGCTCGAAGGGGCTCGCGAACCGTCCGGTCCCGCTCGAGGTGCAGGAACTTACCTCACGCGCCCCGTCGAGCCGGATCGCTGAAACGCTCCGTCAGTTGGAGGAGGTAGCTGACCCCGCTTTTGACTCGACCGCGGCACGGCAGCAACGGCCTCGTCCCGAGCGGCCCGGTAGCCCCCCGGTAGCGGTCCTGCTGGCAACCAACATGCTCCAGGTCGGCGTTGACGTCGCGCGCTTGGGGTTGATGATCGTCACCGGCCAGCCGAAGAACACCGCGGAGTACATCCAGGCCACCAGCCGAGTTGGGCGCGTGGGCGCGCGGCCTGGACTCATCCTCACCCTCTACAACTGGGCTCGGCCCCGCGATCTGGCCCACTTCGAAACCTTCTGCCACTACCACGAAACCTTCTACCGCCGCGTTGAGCCGCTCTCGGTGACACCGTTTGCCGCCCGAGCCGTGGACCGTGGCCTCACCGGAGTCCTGGTGGGGATGATCCGGAACGCCGCGCTGGGCTTCAGCCCGAACCTGACCGCCCAGCGGATCGATCTTGCGAGCCCCGAGGTAAAGGCTGCCAGCGATGCGATCGTCCAGCGTGCGGCCCGTATCAGCGCCAGCACCGACGCGGAGGAGCGCGTGCGCGACGCTATTCAGGATCGGCTGGACAAATGGCTGCAGCGGCGCGCCCACATCGAGGCCGCCCGGCTTGGCTACCGCACTGCGACCGATGTCGAGGGGCTTCTCCACGACGCCGGCGTGGGCGACTGGGACATCTGGACGGCCGCCTACTCCCTCCGTGAGACCGAGCCAGAGGCGAACCTGATCCTGCCGCGGGACTCGGTCGTCGACAGGACCAGCCCCGATGGCGGGAACTGGGTGTACCCGGGACAGGCGGTCGATGACCCCGATCTGGAGGACGAGGCTCCGCCCGATAAACCACTGGGCGATCCTGCGGAGGTGACCGTCGAATGAGGTCTCCTTCTGACGGCCAAGGCGAACGGTATTTCCCTCGGGTGGGGTCGGTCCGACCTTCGCACCTGCTCTATGCCGCAGGGGTGGGCGCGGTGGTGGACCTGCCATCGATCTCTGTACTGGTCCGCGGGCTCGATGCCTGGGACTACTCGCGCGTGGTGGCGACCTCAAT
>PLTL01000298.1 GCA_003164475.1 Candidatus Dormiibacterota bacterium
CCTTGCTGAAAAGCTCAGGCTAGGCAATGGACGGTGACATCGTGTGCTTCTTTAAGCCCGCAGAGAAGTTCAAGACGCGGTATGCGACGCTGGGCTTCAGTGACAAAGCGAAACTTGACGACGGCGCCATGTGGCCGGCCGAGTATGCGTTGAAGAAGCTGGGTCCGGTGGAGGAGAAGAAGGTCGTCGCGCTTGTGAAGAAAGCGGTGAGCTGAGGTTACATCCGCCCGAGTGCAGGCGCGACAGCACGCACCGAAGCGCGCGCGCAGCCATTGCTCATCGGTTGAGATCGGTAGTAGCGTCAGATGATGCGATGACGCTACTCAAGACGTCGTGACTCGCTCATCTGAACTCGGGTTCAAGCGCGTCGTACGACTGGGGTTCGACGTTCTAGCTTCTTCCTTGTCCATGGCCTGAGGAATCTCCAGTAGAAAGCCGCAAACACCAAGACAATGCCAATATTCANNCGACTATGACGGCTACCATCGCCACGACGAAATGCGCGACAGCTACCTTTCTGCCCATCTCAGTTAAGACTTCTCGAAGTTCTGTGGCGCCCTCGGCACTTCTTCCATTCCTGATTTCATGTGGCCTCCTATCAGATCAGCGGAGTTACCGGCGAGGCAGGCCCAGGCCCACCGCGATTTCCTTCCCGGCTGCCGTCTCCTGGGCGCTCCCAGCTGCCCCGGCGCGCAAATCGGGCCTACAGAAGCTCTCCCGCCCTGGGAGGGTGAGTTGGCCGTCCACATTACTCCCCCCTGAGATCACTAGCAGGAGCTGATTTGGAGGGCCGCCGCTCAAAGCCTGCTGGCAGCTGTCCGTTGAATCCGGGTTGAGCACCCCTCTGGCCGAGCTGTGGAGCACATGGCCAAGACTAGGGCATCCGCCCGGCGACCCGCTCTTCTCGGAGGGGACCGATCGTCCCGCCCGGGTGGCCCGGGGCACCCGGGCAGACGCCCTACTCCCAGCGGAAGTACCGAATGGCAACAAACGCGAAGACGAGAGTGTAGCCAGCCAGGGTGACGAGGGTCAATACCGGCGGTCTGGAATTAAGGACCGAATCGAGAAGAGCCCGCACGGCCGCGCCGCTTGGCGAATACCACATCACGACCTGCAGCGGTCCGCTGACTTGCACAGGCTGAACCCACAACCCCGACAGGAAGAACAGAGCGAATATGAGCACGCCGCCCACAAATTGGGATTGGACCTGCGTTCGAACTAGGGCGACCACAACGAGGCCCAGCGAGAAGATCACGGCAATGGCGAGTGCGAGTGAGAGGATGAAGAAGGGGATGCTGACGGTGAGTCGCGCACCGAAGATCGCCGTACCGCCAACCAAGATGATGACGACTGCCGCCGCAGCGAGCACCAGGTCAACGATCAGTTGTGCGCCCAGCAGTCGTGACGGATGCACCGGAGTCGTGGAAATGCGTCTCAGCCACCCGATCTCACGGTCCCTCACCAGCGTGCTGGGCAGGGAGTTCGCTATGACAATGAACGAAATGACCATGATGGTCGGAACGTAGAGGTCAATCACCGTCAGGCCGCTGTTGCCGACATTCCCCGGGACGTTCTTGCTGATGAAACCGAAAACGACCAGCAGGATCACCGGAATCCCGATGCCGGGACCAAGAGCATAGGGCTCACGAAGAGAGAGCTTTGCCTGCACCTTGAGCAACGCCAAGAACTGAGCAAGCGACCGATGGCTGCGTTCCCCGCCCATACTCCGCGTCATGGTTGTGCGGGTCCCCCCTCGGTCGACGCGGTCTCCCTGGTCAGCCTGATGAAGGCATCATCAAGGTTTCCACCTCTTGCCTCGAGCTCCGAGATCTGCACTCCCATGGCCGCGAGTGCATTGATCAGCGATGCGGCCAGATCTCCGGTACCCGTTACGGTCACGTAGCGCTCTTTTCGTTCTACCACCTCGACACCTTGGACGGCGTACAGGGTCTTGTCATCCACCGGCTGTGATGGGACAAAGCGCACTCTGTTCATCCCTGCTGCGGCGGCGATCGCTTCCGGAGTGTCCAGAGCTACGAGCCGTCCCCGGTTGATCAGCGCCAAGCGGTCACAGAGGGTTTCGGCCTCATCCATGAAGTGGGTGACGAGGATCACGGTGACGCCACGCTCCCTCATGCGTTCTATGAGCGCCCAGGTGCCTCGCCGTGCCTCGGGATCGAGCCCGGTGGTCAGCTCATCCAGGATGGCGAGCTTGGGGTTCCCCACCAGCGCGAGCGCTATCGACACCCGTTGTTTCTGGCCGCCCGACAGGTTCTTGAACGCGGTGGGCTCGATGTTCTTGATCGAGAGGGACTGGAGCACCTCATGGGGATCCAGGGGATGCGCATAGAAGGAGGCAAAGAGTTCGAGAGCCTCGCCCACCCTCAAGCGTGGTGGCAGGGCGCTCTCCTGGAGCTGGACACCAACAAACTCTCTGATGCGGTATCTGTCGCGCTGTGGAGATAGGCCGAAGACGCTGATGGCTCCTGAATCTTGAGCACGAAGGCCGGAGATGCATTCGACTGTCGTCGTCTTTCCGGCACCGTTAGGGCCGATGATCCCAAAGATCTCCCCTTCCTGAATCGAAAACGACACGTCGTCGACCGCGAGCACGCTTCCGTACCGTTTAGCCAGATTCTTGATCGTGACGGCGGATTGCTCGCCATGTGGGCTACCGGCGCGGTTGATCACGGGCCGAAGTATAGGTTGTCATCGGGTAGCGAAAGGGCCGCGACATTTGGGGATGCCCGGCCCCGTGACCGCCGAGGGGCGTGCCCACAGAGGTGGGCTCAGTCTCGTGCGGCTGAGGGATCCGGGTGACGCGGTGGAGGATGCGCATCGGCCTGAGAGCCTGTCGACGTCCCGCCTAGCCTCGATATAGGCGTCCAGGTCGGTCGTGGCGACCCGGACACACCGCCGAAGGCGCACGGCGGGCAGCTCGCCGGCGCTGATCTCCCGACGGACAGAGACCACCGACACGTTGAGGAGCATGGCCACCACGGGGATGGTGAGGAGTTCGGAGGAGTCGGCCGCGGAGCGTTCGGCGCCAAGTCGCTGGCCGCCCGGGCTGGGCTGGGTCGGCGAGGGGGGCCGGGGAAGGGCCGGGCGCACACTGGCAGGCGCGGGTCATCGAGCGCGAGATGGTCCGGGGAGAAGGTACAGAAGAGCGTGGTATACGCTGGTCTTCAAGCGGAATTGGAGTTTGCTGGGCATGGGCCGCACCGAATCCTCTGATGACGGACCGCATCAGCCCTGGACCGTGTCCATCGGTCTGGGCGTGCCAGAACTTCTGGCTGTGCTGGTGCGCGAGGGCGAACTCACAGCGACCGCCGCCAGCCGGGCGGGGCTGAACCCCGCCGTCCCGAGCTGTCCCGGCTGGACGGTGGGCGACGTGGTGGGGCACTTGGGGGGCGTCTATCGCTGGGCGACCACCATCCTGGTCGAGGAGCGTCAGGTAGCCATGGCCCTCGAGGAGAGAGCGGCTTTGAGAGAGGTCTGGCCGGCGGGCGATCTGTTGCTCCCCTGGTTCCGCGATGTGTGCCGCTCCGCGGTGGGCGCACTGCAGAGCGCCGACCCCCATCTCGACTGCTGGACCTTTCTCCCAGCGGACTCGCCTCGAGCGTTCTGGGCCCGTCGCCTAGCTCACGAGACCGGGGTTCATCGGGCCGACGTCGAGGCCGCCGTGGGCGCGGTCAGCCCTTTCCCGGTACCGGTGGCCTTGGACGGGATCGAGGAAATGCTGTTCGGCTTCGCGGCCAGGAAGCGGTCACTTCCGGTAGATTCACCCCGGGAACTGCGACTCTGCCCCACCGATGCGGAGGTCGGTTGGCGGGTGAGCCTGGCTCCGGACGGAGTCCACGTGTCCAGGGAGCGCGGCGACGGCGACTGCCGGGTCACGGGCACCGCCTCCAGCCTGTTTCTTCTGCTCTGGAACCGCCCCATGCCCACTGAGGTCGAGGTCAGCGGCGATCACCTGGTGATCGACCTCTGGCGGGACTGGATCCGAGTGTGAACCGCTCGGGGTGTAATGCAGACTCAAGTTTGGCTCTCATATGTCGTCGAGGGTCGGCTCAGCCTCCCCCTGGGCGGTCTTCTTTGTCGGGGTCCCTGTTTTTGGGAGTCGTGTGAGCCCGCTATCGTGGCTCACGTTGGCTCCCAGGGCCGTGGTGGCGGAGAGCTGAGCACCCGGTCGTCCTAGTCGGCTAGTCCCTCGCCGAGACGACCGTTGGCATCGCACCATAGTTGTCACTTGTGCTGAGGTGGCTGTAGGCCCCTGGAGCACCGAGAGGTCGGTGTGGCCCAGAATCCGTTGGAGGCTGGTGAGGTCGGCTCCCCGGCGGAGCCATTCCGTCGCGAAGCTGTGCCTCAGTAGATGGCGATAGACACAGCGCTCGATGCCGGCCTCTCGTCCCAGCAGGCGGATCGCCTGCTCGACACCGCTCTTTTCTTTGTGATGGGGGAGTAGTGCCTGTCGATGCCTTTCCTTAGTGCCACGAACACTCGCTCCTGACCCTCGGCATCGCGCCCGTTGAGGTAGCGCCGGATGCGTTGGGAGAGGGCGGGCCTGATCGGCACCATCCGCTCCAAACTGCCTCTGCCGCGGACCTTGAGCGGGTACTTCCCACGATTGGGCTCCAGCAGATCCTCCACTCGGAGGGCCAAGAGTTCGTCGAGCCGGATGCCAGTCTCGGCCCCGAGACGGACGATCAGCCTGTCTCTTTCGGTCTTGGCGACGTTCTCCATCCTTTGAATCTCGTCCCGGCTGAGGACGTCCAGCAACACCTTCTCCGCCCTTGGAGCCTTCGGGCTGGGCTCCAACCGTGGCCCCGCCCCCTTTCTCGGCCCACCCGAGGAGCACCCTGACGGCTTGGACGGAACCCCGGACGGTCGCTCGGTCCAAGGGCCGACCCGGCCTGCCCCCACCACCTCAGCCCGACTTTGACAGCCGGAGGG
>PLTL01000286.1:0-1542 GCA_003164475.1 Candidatus Dormiibacterota bacterium
CGATCCTCTTCCTGCCGTTCATCAGTTCGGCATTCGTGCCCACCGACACCATGCCCGGCCCGGTGCGCGCCTTCGCCAAGCATCAGCCGGTGACGTCCATCGTCAACACGATCCGCGACCTGTTCGCGCAGAGGCCGGTCGGCACCGACATCTGGATCGCCCTTGCCTGGTGTGTGGGCATCCTCATCGTCGCGTACATCTTCGCCCGGGGCATTTACCGCCGCAGGATCTCCTAGAGTACGTGCGGTCGCACGAATAGAGCGACAGTAAGCCGGCACTGAGAGATGATCGTGGCATGTCGCTCGCCGTGCCTCTGCTGCGGATCACCGGCAATCAACGTGAGCAGCTGGAGGGGTGGGCGCGGAGCCGGGTCGTCCCTCATGGTCAGGTCCTGCAGGCCCGCATTGTCGTGATCGCCGCCGAGCCCACCTGGAAGCCTTCACCGGGGCCAAGCGGGTGGGCAGCCAGACGACGAGCCTGGGGAGGTCAGCCGGGCCGCTGTACCCCAGCCGTTTCCAGGTAGCTGTCCACCAAGCTCTGATTGCGGTGGACGATGCCCTGGATGAGGCGGGCCAGCCGGTAATCGCGCTCTATGACCGACGTTCTGTCCATACCCTGAGGCAACGGAAGGTAGCAGCGCCCTCCATCCACGATCACCAGAGCCGTTCGGTCGACCATGTGCCCTTGGAAGAGTGAGTCGACCCACACGCTGTATGCGGATCGGTCGGGAAAACGCGCGACCCAAGACTCCTCGAATTTGGCCACACAGGTGGCTCCCCACTGGAGCCCGACGCCGATATCGGGACGAAAGGCGGCGAAGCTGGTGTGCTGCGCCGGGTTTGGGACAAGTTCGTGGTGCACCCAGTCCGCTGGTGCGCTCCCGAGGATGGTTTCCCAGAGCTCATCGATGGTCATCGCGTGGTCCCTCCAAGAGGCTACCTGTCGTCGTGACTAGGATCCTCTCTTAGAGCCTCCTTGTGGAGCCGCTGAGGGGCTCGGCGTACCCAAGCCTGACAGGTGCCGGAGGCGCGAGATCGGCTGCAGGACGCTGCCCCCCGTCCGCCCGGGCCGCTCGTCGGCTCCAACGCCGCGCTGTCGCCGCATAGCATCCTGCGGCTCGAGCAGGAGTGGGCCCCGGAGTGCCAGCGCTGCGGGCAGTGATCGGGGCGGGCTCCGAGGGGCGCGAGGAGCTACCGGCCCTTGGGGCGGGCTACCGGGGGAGGACTGGGAGTCCTGGGCCGGGATTCTGTGCTCGCTGCCGGACCGAGACGAGACCGAGGCACGGCCGAGCCGGCCATCCGCCCGCACGGTCGTCGCCAACCCCAGACCCGGACCAGCTCTAGGGCCGACAACGACGTTGTCCGGCAGCATGTAGACGGGGGCACGACCGTCGGCTGCGCCGCGTTCATGGTCCGGAAGCCTGATCCAGAGGCGCATCCAACGGTTGCGGCAGACCACAAAGCGGTGCTCCCCGACCAGCACCTCCTTGACCTCGAGGCGGTCCGCCACCTGCGAGTAGCGGCCCGCCCGGGCCAGGGCGTC
>PLTL01000286.1:1575-3106 GCA_003164475.1 Candidatus Dormiibacterota bacterium
CGTCCTTGTCGGTGCGCCGTGTCACCCGCAGGTATATCTCTACGCGGCCCAGCACTGCCTAGATCAAACTTCAAGCTATATGTATATCTACACGATGGGCGCCCAAGCCGCCTGCTCCGCCCTCTGCCTGATCTCAAATCCCGCCCTCTATGGCCTCTCGCCGAGCTCCTGACTGTCGAAGCCGGGTCCAGGTTGTCGATCCTCTGGCGCAGCTTCTCGCCGAAGAGGNNATGTGGCCGCCGGCCTGCTGCAGGTTGGTGCGGCTCTCTTGTGAGCTGAAGCCGCGGTTGCCCACCCACAACACCGGGGCAGCCGTCACGGGCGGAGGTCGTGGTGGCCCTGGCGGCTGTTCACCTGATCGCTGGCGTTGCCGGGGAACGAGCAACAGCGCACCGGGATCCCCTCTTTGGCGCTCAGGTCAACTCGCGCTAGGGTTCCGGCTTCCCAGGCGTTCGTTGTGCCGCAGGAGGATGATCGAATGGGCCGTCAGGTGCACAATCGGGGTCCGCAGCCTCCGGGTCCGTTCCGGGCGTGCTGTGTTCAAGAGCTCCTCCCAAATGCCGGGCCACTCGATGCGCGGGAGGGCATAGGACCTGGAGCGGTTGGCAGCGTTCAGGAGCAGGAAGATGGTGTCCCCATAGAGGGGTCGGGCCCGGTGGTCGACCTCGTCGGCGGCTCGGCCAGACAGGAGCATTCCCAGGGCACGCAACTCGTGATCGGCCCAGTCGCCCTCGGTCATCTCTTCGCCGTCTGGCCGGATCCAGCTGACGTCCTTGGTGCCGCCCGCGGTGAACGGCCGGCCGTCAAAGAAGTGCTGGCGGCGCAGGACCGGGTTGTCCTTAACGATCCGGATCAACCTACGGGTGAAATCCAGCAGCTGGATGGCCGATTCGTCGAGGTCCCAGTTCACCCAGCTGATGTCGTTGTCCTGGCAGTAGGNNTTGTTGCCCTGCTGGCTGCGGCCGAACTCGTCGCCGCCGAGAAGCATGCGCACACCCTGCGAGAGGAACAACGTGGCCAGCAGGTTGCGCTTCATCCGCTCCCGGAGGCGAGTGGTCCGATCGGATCCGGTCCGCCCCTCCACTCCCCAGTTGGAGCTGTAATTCTCGGTGGGCCCGTCTCGGTTACCCTCCCCGTTGGCCTCGTTGTGATGCTCGTTGAAGCTGACCGCGTCGGAAAGGGTGAAGCCGTCGTGACAGGCCACGAAGTTGACGCTGGCGTAGGTCCGTCGGCCGCTCGGTTCATAGATGTCGCCAGAGCCGGCGAGGCGGGAAGCCAGCTCGGGGACCATTCCAGCGTCACCCCGCCAGAATCGACGGACAGAGTCGCGGAAGGCCGCATTCCACTCAGCCCATCCTGGCGGAAACTCCCCCAGTTGGTAGCCGCCGGGACCGAGGTCCCAGGGCTCCGCGATCAGCTTCACTTGGGAGAGGATCGGGTCCTGCTGGATGACTTCGAAAAAGCCACTCCGGCTACCGTCCTCCAGCCCCCGGACCAAGACCGGGGCGAGGTCGAAACGGAAACCGTCCAC
>PLTL01000113.1 GCA_003164475.1 Candidatus Dormiibacterota bacterium
GTACACGGTGCCGCACTGGTAGCCGCTGAGGACGTTCTGGAGGCCGACCAGAGTCGCGTCCTGGCCGGTGGTGGGGAAGGTCTTCGCCTTGATGTGCAGCGTCTGCAGATAGGTGATTATTGGAGCACCAGTCTCATCGTTGGGGAACACCGCAGCGTTGATGCTGGGGTGCGCCGTGTAGGCTCCCTGGAACTCGGTCAGAGCGGTCGGGGGATCCCAGGTGTCGGCGGTGTTGACCACATCCTTGTACTTTCCCGAGGAGAAGTAAGGCTTGAGGACGGACATGTAGCCCTCGGCGAAGAGGGTGGCGTTGTTGTCAGTGGCCGCACCGTGCATCACCACCACCTTCGGATCCTTGACCTTCCAGGCGTTGACACAGGCGACAAAGCCATTGCCGATGAGCTGTCCCACCTTGACGTTGTTGAAGCTGACGTAGTAGTCCCGGCTGCCCCCGAGTGTGAGCCGGTCGTAGTCGACCACCTTCACCCCGTGGGCCTTGGCGTAGTGCTCTATCGAGGTCCCGACGCCAGCGTCGAGCGGGTCCATGATCAACACGCGGGCTCCGTCGGTGATCGCCTCCTGAGCGTCGGTCAGCTCGGTGGAGTCGCTGCCCTCAGCGTTCTCGACCACGAACTGCGAGGAGGAGAGCCCCGCGGTCTGAAGGGCGGTGGTCAGGAAGGGGGCATCGAACTCCGTGTAGCGCGCTGAGCTCACCGTGTCGGGCAGGATCGCCGCCACCATGCCGTGCCCTGCTTTGGCCACGGACTTCATCTGCGTCATGGCCGAAAAGGTGCGGCTGAAGGAACTGGCGGTTATCCCGCCCGTTTTCGCGCTGGCACTGATCGGCGGCGCGCTCCAAGCAGTCACCACCGAACCGATTAGGACGGCCACCCCAACCACGGACAGGGGGCCGACGCGAGCTCGATGACTCCAGACCCTCGATGTCATTCCCATGTTGGTCAACTCCCTCCTTGCTCCGTCGCCAGCCCCCTTGCGACGCTCATGCCGCCGGCTCGGTGGCGGTAGGTCCCCCGCACCGCCTCGGGGCAATCCGCGGACGGGGCTTCCGATCTGATGGGGTGAATGTGGCGGCGAGGTGCCAGCGCTGGTTGGCTTTTCCCGCAGGCCACCAGACGAAACCGATGCCTGAGTTCCACTGAGAAAGACAACTCAAATGCCCATTCCACCCCGGCTGCCGGGCCGCCCCTCCGGGCGGCGTGCGATCGGCCACGTGGCAGCATATGTTGTCGCTCACAACTTGTCAAGGGCGTGGAGTTGCGGCGTGGAGTGGCGGTCGCAGGCACTTCGCGCCGCAATGCCTTGACGAACTCCAGCGGCGATCCCGTCACCTGGTTGGGCTCCTCGCTCACGGTGATGCCATCCGCGGTCGTGGTGTTCTCTCTCCCATGGGACCGGTCCCACGTAGTGTCAGAGCCCCGGGCCGCAGGGTCGGCCACGCCGGACCTGGCCAGCTGGCCGGGGGTGCGCGTCCCGAAGCGCCACGACCCGGCTGCCGGGCACGAGAGCTGGCCGACCCCATCCCCCCACGAACCGGCACCCAGGGCTCCGCGCTCCTCCGGCCCGGGCCTGGAGATGCGCGGCCAGCAACGGAGGTCGACCACGGGTGCGGCCAAGACTCCTATCGGTCCCCGGCGGCAGAGTTGGCGCGCCCAGCCGGTGGGCACCTGCGGGTGACTTGGACCGCGCGGCACAGGAGAGGTCGGCGGCAGCGGCCCGAGCCGCATTGGGGGTCGGCTCCGACCGCAGCCCCGAGCGGGAGGAGCGGTTGTCACGTCAGACGGCAGCGTCTGGCTGCGGGATCCCTGCGGAGAGTGGTCAGGCTGCCGTGCGCCCGACCAGCCGGGTCCGAGGCGAGACCGACGTTGGGCCCGAGAAGGGACCGCCTTGTCGGTCTGCCAGTCGGCGGGACGACCGAAGCTCAGTCCGGGTGCCAGACCCCCCTGGCGGCTGAGGTCAGGACCGGGGGGAAGGTGGCGGGCTCTCCACACGATCGGGCGAGAGCTCCTGCCCCGTCAGGGCCTGGATCGAAGCCATGATCCCTTCGGTTGCATCTCGCAGCCCCGCCGATCCGGCGGAGTTCAGCTCCGAGCCGTTGGGCAGCAGCGGCAAGCCGAAGTGAATCTCTAACTGCCCCCGCCTGGGCCAGAGGTACCCGACGGGCATGGCGGCGAAGGTGCCCAACACTCCCACCGGGACCACAGGAACCCCGGCGGCCGCGGCCAGATGGGCGATGCCCCGTTTGCCTCGGCGCAGCCGGCCGTCGGGGCTGCGGCCGCCCTCGGGAAAGACGACCAGGTTCCAGCCCTCGGTGAGCAGGCCTCGCAAGGCCCGGATCGACTGCCTCGAGGCCCGCCTGCGCTCCACGGCGATCGCGCCCAGCCCCAGTGCCACCAGAGCTCCCTTCCAGGGTTCGTCGAAGAAGTAGTCGGCAGCCGCTGCCACCAGGGTGCGACTGCGCAGCCGAGGTGGCAGCGCCAGAAGGATCGCCGGAGTGTCCAGGTGGGAGGCGTGGTTGGCGGCCAGCAGAAACGGCGGCCGTAGCCCCTTGAGGTTCTCCAACCCGGTCACCTTGGGGTGGCCGTAGTACTCCAGCAGCGGCGTCACCACCACTTGGAGAAAAGCCGCCCTCACCCCTCGGGCAAGCGGGCTGCACGCCCAGGACAGGTAGCCGGCGGCCGACCGGGAGGTTGCCGAGACGATCTGCGTCGAGTTACCCGTTCGCAAGAGCTGCACCCTGACCCCGCTCAAGCGCCGCTTCGCCTGGCCCAATGAAACTTGAGTATAGGCACGCCCTCCGGGAAACGGGCTGGGGGCCGAATTTCACCGCGGCGAAGCAGACCGCCTGGCACCTGCGGCCCTGGCTCAGGTTTGGACCAGGGGCGGGTCCAGGTACCCGTGGTCGGAGTACCAGCGCATGGCCCGGGCCAGGGAGTCCTCAATCGGCGTGTAGGCGAAACCCAATTCCCGGGCCGCCCGGCTACCGTCGTAGGCGTGACCGTGGGCCAGGGTCCGCATCGTCTCCCGGCAGACCGGTGGCCTCTTGCCCACGAGCCTGAAGGCGGAGCCGACCATCGAGCCCAGGGCGACCGCCGGGGCTGAGGGGAGGAAGTGGACAGGATAGGTGCGTCCCGTCACCGAGCCCACCATCTGGATCAGCTCGGCAATCGGTCGGCTGGGTCCGCTGATCAGGTAGCGACGTCCGGGAAGTCCCCACTCGGCCGCTCGCACGTGGGCCTCGGTGCAGTCGGCGATGTCAACCAGGCTGACCCGGGTCTGGATCATCCAGCGGAGCTTTCCGTTGGCGTAGCGGATCAGCCAGCNNCGGCCTCGTACTTGGAGCGCTCGTAGACGGATAGAAACCAGCCGCGGTGGGGACTGTCCTCGTTCCCGATCGAGCCCCGGACCTCCCCCAGGGTCGCCGACGAGGACGTGTAGACCACCCTTGGAACCGCAGCCCGGGCCGCCGCCTCGATGACCTTCACCGTGCCGTCCACATTGACCCGGAAGAGCAGCTTCGGATCGGGCGCGCAGAGGAGGTTGAGACCGGCCACGTGGTAGACCAGGGCACAGCCGGACATCGCAGCCGCCAGATCGAGCTCGCCGAGCAGGTCACCCACCACCGGCGTCGCACCCTGCCGCGCCAGCCGCCTGGCTGCCGCCTGCCCCCGTACTAACGCTCGCACCTCGCTGCCATCTGACAGCAGGCGCTCCAGAAGGGCGCCGCCAACGAACCCGGTGGCCCCGGTGAGGAAGACGGCCCTGGTCACGGCCTAGGAGCCGCCGGGGCGCTGCCTCAGGGTGGAGCTGGACCACCGGTACAGGTAGTCGGCCGCCGACCCCGCGGTCACCGCCACCGCCACCCAGATGGCCCACTGGTCGAGCCCCAGCGGACCAAGACGGTAATTGAGGTTGATGATGGTGACCAGGATGGCCAGGAATTGGACGAGGGCCTTGATCCGGCCCAGCTGCGAGGGCACCACCAGGACCCCGCCCATGGCCGCCGAGCCACGCATCCCCATGATCGTCAGCTCCCGGGCGATGATGATCAGCACGGCCCAGGGAGAGGCTCGCCCAACCGCCAGCAGGGCGATCAGCGCCCCCGTCACCAGCACCTTGTCGGCGGTGGTGTCAAAGAAGCTGCCGGTGGCAGTGGTGACCTGCCAGCGCCGGGCCAGGTAGCCGTCC
>PLTL01000287.1 GCA_003164475.1 Candidatus Dormiibacterota bacterium
CTGCCCCTCCTACAATCAGCCCGGTCTAGGCCGGGGCCAAGCTCGGCCCCCTGCGGAGGATCGTCGATGGCAACCGAGGTGAAGCAGGACCGCGAGGCCATCTTGGCCTCGGTGCGGGAGCTAGTCCAAGCGCGGATAGCTCCCCGGGCGGCGGAGATNNGACCGCACCGGTGAGTTCCCCTGGGACGTGGTCGAGCTCTTCCGCGCCCAGGACGTCTTTGCCATCGCCTTCGGGTCTGAGTACGGCGGGGTCTCGGGCACGGCGCTGACCCTGGCGATGGCCGTGGAGGAGATCGCCAAGGCCTGCGCCACGTCCGCGCTGCTGCTTGCGGTCCAGGGGCTGGTTGGCTACGCCATCCTCCTCGGAGGCAGCGAAGAGCAGAGGCGCATCCACCTGCCCGAGCTCGCCAGCGGCGGCAAGCTGGCCGCCTACGCCCTCAGCGAGCCGGATGCCGGCAGCGACCCCGCCTCGATGCGGACCAGGGCCCGCCGCGAGGGTGGCGAGTACGTCCTGGACGGCACCAAGATGTGGATCACCAACGGGAGCGTCGCCGACCTGATCGTGGTCTTCGCGGTCACCGACCCCGATCAGGGGGCGAGGGGGATCTCGGCCTTCCTGGTGGACGGGGACTGTGCTGGGCTGCAGCGCAATCCGATCCACGGCAAGCTGGGGATCCGGGGCAGTGACACGGCCGAGCTGGTCTTCTCGGAATGCCGAGTCCCCTCCGACCGGCGGCTGGGGGAGGAGGGGGAGGGCTTCAAGATCGCCATCAGGGTCCTGGACCACTCCCGGCCCCAGATCGCCGCCCAGGCGCTGGGAATCGCGGCCGGGGCCCTGGAGCAGGCGGTCCAGTACGCCCGCCAGCGCCGGCAGTTCGGGCGGCCGATCTCGGAGTTTCAGGGGATCCAGTTCATGCTGGCCGAGATGGCCGCGCAAACCGAGGCGGCCCGCTGCCTCACCCGCGAGGCCTGCCGCGCGGTCGACGCCGAGGACCCGCGGATGACCGTGCTGGCGGCGATGGCCAAGCTTATGGCCTCGGACGCTGCCATGCGGGTGACCACGGACGCGGTCCAGATCCTCGGCGGCTACGGTTACATCGACGCCTTCCCGGTGGAGCGGATGATGCGGGACGCCAAGGTCACCCAGATCTACGAGGGGACCAACCAGATCCAGCGCCTGGTGATCGCCAAGCGCCTGATCTCCTGATACCGAAGATCGTGCAAGGATATACTGGGCGCCGTTGTACTGTGGCATGTTGTATCGGGTAAGAATTGGAGGGCGGGAGGCTCCGCCACCCGTTGAGAGGAGTGAGTCGTGAAGCAACCTGGCAGGCCCAGCTGGAGAGATCCTGGTTTGCTAGTTCTTTCTAGCCTGGTGGAAAGGCCGAGGCATGGGTACTCGATCGTTCAGGAGGTTCGCAAGCAAGCCGGGATCAGCCTCGGGCCTGGCACTCTCTACGGAGCGCTCTCCCGTCTTGAGGCCTATGGCCTGGTCGAGGCGCTCCCACCGGACGGACGGCGCCGCCCCTACCAGCTGACTCCCAAGGGCCGGCAGCTTCTGGATGTCCAGCTGGACGCCATGGCCAGGTTCCTGCGCTTCTCGGGGCGTCTGGAGGAGGGGTCGCCCTTCGCCGTGCCCACCTCGGCGGCGGACGGCCGGGCTTGAGCCGGCGGCTCCCGCTTCCCCAGCGGCTGGCCCTTGCCCTCTACCCACCCGGCTTCCGTGGTCGCTACGGCGAGGAGCTGAGATGGCTGGTGGAGGACTCGGTCCCCTCTCTCGGGATGGTCTGGGACCTCACCCATGGGGCCGCCCGCGCCTGGCTTCGGCTCCATTCCCCGGGCATCCCGGGAAAGCGCCACCGCTGAGGACGCGGGCCAGTGCCCTCCATTGATTTTGGGGGGCTGCCCCATGGCAAGCGCCCGCCGCCGAGGGGAGCCAGACGGGCCGGCGGTTCGCTCTCAGCCGTCGCGAAAGCGCGGGGAGGGCGCGGTGTGGGTCGGAGCTGGCCCAGGGTAGCGGCGGCCAGCAGCGCAGGGGTGAGGTGGGGTCCGGTGGCCACCATGAGCATCGTCGGCACCGATGGCTCTGAAGGGAGTGGACGGGCCCTGGATCTGGCTGTGGAGCTCGCAGCCCGCCACCGTGGACAGGGGCACGCCTGCTACGCAGTCCGCCTGCCCACAGCCGTCATGCTGGGGAGCTTCATCGGCCGAACCGCCCCATCACGATGGGGCTGCGCTCGGTGCTCGTCGTGCCTTGACCGCCATGTCCGCGCGCGGGCATGGGCCATGGCCCCGAGGAGTCGGTGGGCTTGGTGCCCGATCAGGCACTCACCGTCTCTCGACCCCTGGACCAGCGGCACGGCGAGGCCCGCCCCTCGACTCTCCAGCCGAGCCTCCGGGGAGAGGCGGGCAGGCGCCGCTTCTGCCGGGCTATTGGCGGGGCAACCGCTGCGACGCTACCGTGGGGACAGGCGACTGCTCCGTGGCGACAACGTGCCGAATGGGACCGGCCCAAGGCCGTCCCTCAGGGGAGGGAGGACGCATGCTGCGACACCTGGTTCTGATCCGCTGGCTAGAGGGCTGCCCCGACGAGGCGGTGAGGACCGTTGAGGAGGCGCTCTCGGCTCTGCCCTCGCAGATCCCGGCCATCCGCGGCTACCTCCTCGGCCGCGACCTCAACCTCAACCCTGCCAACTCCGACTTCGCCATCGTGGCCGACTTCGAGGACGCCGACGCCTACCGGGCCTACGCCAGCGATGCCCGCCACCTCCAGGTGATACGGGAACTGATTGAGCCGTGGTCCGCCGAGCGCCGGGCGGTCCAGTTCCAGCTGCCGGACTGATGGGACCCTCAGCTCGGCCCCCAGTGCGCTGCCTGGTGGTGGGTCGCTACCCGGAGCCGGATCTGGGGCTGGTGCGGCGGCTGGCGGGGCCTGAGCAAGTGGACCTGGTGGTGGTTCCCCCGGGGCAGCCGACCGAGGGAGTCGGAGAGGTGGACTGCATCTGGCGCCTCTTCTCAGGCCGGCTGATGGGGATCAGCTCCGATCCCCTCGGGGAGGCGCTGGGGTCCCATCCCGAGGTGCGCTGGGTCCACACGGTCAGCGCCGGCATCGACCAGGTGCGAGAGGTCATGCGTGAGTACCCGGCCATCGTCCTGACCAACTCGGCGGGAGTGGTGGCGAAGCCCATCGCCGAATTCGTGGTCGGCTGCCTGCTGCAGCACTGCAAGCGGTACCCCGAACTTCGGGACCTGCAGCGGGAGCGGCGCTTTGAGCAGCTGCCCCTGCGGGAGCTGGCGGACCTGCGGGTGGTCCTCTTGGGCCTGGGCGCCATCGGCAGCGCCACGGCCCGCCTGCTCCGCCCCTTCGGGTGTCAGATGGTCGGGGTTCGCCGCCGTCCGGGGTGGGGCGCCGACGAGCTGGTCTCCTCCGTCTATCCCGCTTCCGCGCTCCTGGACGCCTGTGGAGAGGCCGATGCCCTGGTGCTGGCCGCCCCCCTCACCGGCGAGACCGCCGGGGTTGTGGACGACCGGCTGCTGGGCCAGCTCAGGCCCGGCAGCTGTCTCGTCAATGTGGCCCGGGGTGGCCTCATCGACGAGCGCGCCTTGCTGCGGCACTTGCGCTCCGGGCCCCTGGCGGCGGCCTTCTTGGACGCCTTCGAGGAGGAGCCTCTGTCCCCCGAGTCCCCGCTCTGGGAGGCACCTGGGGTCTTCATCTCGCCCCACGTGAGCTGGAGCTCGAGCAACTTCACCCGCCGCAGCTGCGAGCTCTTCGGAGAGCAGCTCGGCCGCTTCGTGAGGAGGGAACCGCTCCTCAATGTCGCCGACCTCGCCCGCGGCTACTGAGCTAACCGGGGATTTAGTCGCGGCGCGGCCCGAGCAATTGGGGTGCGTGCAGTTGGACCATCGTGGCGGCTCCGGCGGTGGACGACACCTGCCGCCACCTGGCCGTGCTGCGCGGCGTCAGCGACCAGGCGTCGGGCAACCCTTGAATGAAGCCGGGATCGAGATTGTGCTCGAGCATTCCGGGACCGGGTCCGCCGTCGGGACTGGCGCACGGCTGCGAGACAATTCGCAGCCGGGAAACCGGTTCAGCTCCGACTCATGGCGCTGGCGCACCGCAGGCGGGGCGACGGCCGTCCCCGAGGTGGCCCCTTCACGGAGGACCATGGGGACCCCGCCGGATCGGCGGGCACGCCTGGACCCATCGCGACCGAGCCAGGCACCGTCGGTACCGCGCGCACCGGACTAGCAGGTATCGGGGAGGCGCTTGTCGGGGATGCCACAGTACCTACCATGGGTCAGCGTGGAGATGGAGCGGCTCCTGGCGGGCGACACGCGGGCCCTGGCGCGGGCGATCTCCGAGATCGAGGACCGGCAGCCCGGAACCGGAGAGCTGATCCAGCAGATCTCCGCTCGGCGGGGTGGTGGCATCCAGACCCACATCGTGGGACTGACCGGGCCGCCGGGGAGCGGGAAGAGCACCCTGGCGGATGGCCTGACCCAGCTCTGGCGGGCGCTGGGCCGCCGGGTGGCGGTGCTGGCGGTGGATCCCAACAGTCGCCTGACCGGGGGGGCGATCCTCGGGGACCGGGTGCGGATGCAGAGACACGCCCTGGACCAGGGAGTCTTCATTCGCAGCATGGGAGCCCGCGGGCACCTCGGCGGGGTGTCCTTGGCCACCAGGGGTGCCGCGCGCCTCCTCGAGGCTCTGGGCTGGGAGATGGTCCTGGTGGAGACCGTTGGGGTGGGCCAGTCGGAGTTGGAGATCTGCGAGATCGCCGACTCGGTCGTGGTGGTCGCCACTCCGGCCGCGGGGGATGGGGTGCAGGTGATCAAGGCCGGGATCACCGAGATCGCTGACCTCTTCGCGGTGAACAAGGCCGACCTCGACGGCGCCGACCTGGTCGTTGGGGAACTCCGGGATCTGGTCCGCTCCCGACGCGAGGAGGGTGTGTGGCAGGTGCCGGTCATCCCCACGGTGGCGACCGGCGGGGCCGAGGGGGTGCAGCCGCTGGCTGCCGCCCTGGACCGGCACCTGGCCCAGCTCGCGGCCACCGGCGAGCTGGCGGAGCGCGCTGTGCGCCGGGTTCGTGATGAGGTGGTCGAGCTGGTGGGCGCCGCGGCTGCTGACTTCGCCAGGCTGGCCCTCCGGGATATGAGTGGCGAGCTCTGGTCCGGGGATCCCGGCTCTGCCAACCCCGAACAGATGGCGAGGGCGATCCTGCGACGCCTGGTTGCGGAGCAGCGCGCCCGGCCAGGCGCGGCCTTGGTACCGGACGTGAATGCGCGCGGATGCGAGTGATGTTGGGCGAATGTTGGCGCCCGGGGCCGATGCTCGGTGCCGGCCCAGGTGCACCGCCCGGCGAAGTCTCGGCCTGCGAGCCCGACGGCGTGGCTCGAGGTGGGCCCTGAGCCGGCGTCCAACCTGAGTCCAGGAGCTCAGCCCCGCGGGCCCCTCCGCTTGGTGAAGTGGCGCAGCCATTCCTCGGTGTCGTTGAGGGAGGGGGAGGGCTTCTCCCGGCGGCGGCCCTCGCCCGGGCCGGCCGTGCGTCGGGGCACCGAGACACTCCGGGGGTCAATCTGGGCCAGCAGCCGCTGGCCACCCATGGTGGTCGCGCCCTCCTGCCGGGCCAGCTCCTGGAGTTCCCGGTCGCTGGTGGCCACCACCACCCCCAGCCGGCCGCGGACCGCCCGGGCCACCAGTTCCAGAATCCGCTCGTCCGCGGTCTGGCCGGGGTCGGGGTAGAAGATGCGAGCGCCGCCCCCGCTGCTAGGCCCGGATGGGGGGGGAGGGCCGTCAAAGACGAAGAGGAGCTCCTCGTGGGCGGGGCGCAGGGGCGAGCGGAGCGCGCTGGCCACCAGCAGCCGCTGGGCCGCGGCGTAGTCGTTTCGGAGCAGAAGCGGGCGCGTTCGGGGCCACGCCCAGGCGACGTTGGTGCCGTCCACGATCAGTTCGGTGGAGCCCATCTCCCGTCCTCAGGCCGGTCCGGGGCTGCCGAGTGCCCGTGCCCCGTGGTTCGCCCCTCCCCAGCAGTCGTGTCCCACCACTGCCCTGCCCAAGCCAATGGCTCGACCCAGGGCGAGGATGCCCTGCCAGCGCCAGGGCCCAGCTTCGTCCCCCTTCTCGGGCTGGTCGCGGGGAGCGGAGTCGCCCAGGCTGGCGGAGCAAAGCCGCGGTGCCTGGTGGCTGGGTGCCTCGGCGGGGGCCGGATCCTCGCCGGCGCTGGGCTCAAAGCGCGGCGAAAACCTCCTCAGGGCGACTTCGATGGGCCCACGCCGTCCCGGCCCCGGCCGCGAGTCGCTCAGTGCCAGGGCCAAGGCGGTGTCGGTGGGGCTTCTGACCGGCAGCCGTGCGCAGTTCATCCCTGTGAGGATCCCCGGGACCCCGCCCGGCAGCTCCGTCCTCGGGCCGGTGGCGATCTCCATCACAGGAGTATTGCGGCTCTTGAACGGGGGGGCCGGAATAGACTGGGGCCATGAGTTCCAGGCCGGTGCGGATCCTGACCGCCAAGATCGGGCTGGATGGTCACGACCGGGGCATCAAGGTGATCTCCAGAGCCCTTCGGGACGCGGGGGTCGAGGTGATCTATACCGGCCTCCATCAGACCCCGGCCCAAGTGGTGGAGGCGGCGGTCCAGGAGGACGTGGATGGAATCGGGATCTCGCTTCTCTCGGGCGCCCATATGACCATCTTCCCCGAGGTGCTCCGCCTCCTCAGACAACGGGGCGGCGACGACATCGTGGTCTTCGGCGGGGGAATTGTGCCCCAGCAGGACGCCGTCGAGCTGAAGCGGCTGGGGGTGGACGAGGTCTTCACCCCGGGCACCAGCATCCGGGCCATCGTGGCGTACGTTGACCGCCGCTTCGGGTTGGCGAAGGTACCGGCGGGGGCCGGCTGAGGGTCGGCTTTGGTACGATCCGGTGGCTTTCGGCGATCTCCAGGAAGATCGGGCAACCGGGGTCAGAGCGGGTTGGTGGAGGCTCATGGATTTCACGCTTGAGGTGGCGCCGCGCTTGACCGTGGGGCGACACGTCTCCAGCCTACGGCGCCAGGGCCTGGTCCCCGGCATCGTCTATGGCCACGCGGTGACCCCGTTCGCGGTGGAAGTCCCCGACAGGGAGTTCTCCCGGGTCTTTCACCGGGCCGGCCGCAGCCACCTGCTCCAGCTCAAAGTTGAGGGGGAACCCTCCACCCGGCCGGTGCTGATCAAGGAGCTTCAGCTCAATCCCAGGACGGCGGCGGCGGTCCACGTGGACTTCTTCCAGGTCAACCTGCTGGAAAAGCTCACGGTCCAGGTTCCGGTGGTCCTGGTCGGCGAGCCGCCTGCGATCAAACTCAACGTTGGCGAGCTGCTCCACCTGGTACACCAGATCGAGGTCAGCTGCCTGCCGGACGCCATCCCCGGGGAGATCGACATCGACATCTCGGAGTTGGCCGCCATCGACGATGCGGTGCGAATCGGTGCGATCCGGCTTCCCGAGGGGGTGGAGCTGGCCGGCACCATAGACCCGGAGGAGGTCATCGCCAAGATCGCGCCGACCAGGGTCCAAGAGGAGGAGGAGGTCCCCGCCGCGGCCGAGGCGGGCGCCCTGCCTGCCGCCGGTGCCGAGGGCCCGCCGGAAGTCGAGGCCGGATCCGAGGAGCCCTAGGGGCTGCTCCCGGGGCCTTTCCGCCGCTCGCGGATGGTGCGGAGCCGTTCCGCCATGGCCGCCTCCTCTCCGTGCCGGGAGGGCTGGTAGTACTCCCTCCCCGCGAGCTCACTGGGCAGGTGGGGATGGCTGACCAGGGCGTCGGGCTCGCCGTGGGCGTACTGGTAGCCCTTCCCGTAACCACGCTGGCGATCTCGATCGGTCACCGCATTGCGCAGGTGGAGTGGTACTGGCAGGTGGAGCCGGGAGCGGACGTCCTCACTGGCCGCCCCGTAGGCGCGGTAGACGCTGTTGCTCTTGGGTGCCATGGCCAGGAAGATCGCGGCTTCGGCCAGCGGGAGTCGGCACTCCGGCATGCCCACGACCTGGGTGGCCTGGTGCGCCGCAACCGCCATCTCCAGCGCCAGGGGATGGGCCAGCCCGACGTCCTCGGCGGCGAGGATCACCATCCGCCGGGCAGGCACCAGCGGATCCTCCCCGGCCTCCAGCAGCCGGGCCAGCCAATAGACCGAGGCGTCCGGGTCGCTCCCCCGCATCGACTTGATGAAGGCGGACAGCAGCTGGTAGTGGAGGTCCCCCGCCCGGTCGTGGCGCAGCACCGGGCTGCTCAGCGCTCGTCCCACCAGAGCCAGGTTGAGAGTCGACCCGTCGGCGGCGCCGGCGGCGGCCTGCTCCAGGGCGTTCAGCATGGTCCTGGCATCCCCGCCCGAGCGAGCCACCAGCAGATCCCTTGCGGCTGCGTCGAGGCCAAGGCGGCGGCTCCCGAGTCCCCGTTCTCGGTCCTGGAGTGCCCGAGTGAGCAGCTCCGAGAGGGCGGCGTCGGGTAGGGGCTCCAGCTCGAACACCTGGACCCGGGAGAGCAGGGCCCCGGTCAGCTGGAAGCTGGGATTCTCGATCGTCGCCCCGATCAGGGTGAGCAGCCCGCTCTCCACGTGAGGCAGGAGCGCGTCCTGCTGGGTGCGGCTGAAGTGGTGGATCTCGTCCAGGAAGAGCACGGTTCGCTGGCCCACCCGAGCGCGGGCACGAGCCTCGGTCACCGTGGAGCGTATCTCGGCCACCCCGGCGCTGACCGCTGAAAGGGAGACGAGATGGGCGGCCCGGGAACTTGCCAGGAGCTGGGCCAGCGTGGTCTTGCCGCTCCCGGGTGGGCCGACCAGGACCATCGACGGCAGGGGGCCGCCCTCGAGCACGGCCCGAAGCGCCCCATCCTTCCCCAGCAGGTGCTCTTGGCCCAGCAGCTCCTGCGGTCCTGTGGGTCGGAGTCGGGCGGCCAAGGGAACCGGACCGGCGAGTGCCGGCGTGATGGGGGCTGACGCCGGAGGCTCTGAGGAGGCCATCGCACCCGACCGGGGCTCAAGCGGCAGCTCGCTTTCCATGCCCCCATTCTTGTCGGTCGGTGGGCTCCTGGTGTGCGCCGGTGCGTATTGAGTGCGCAACCTCTCGGAACCCGAGGTGCCGGCACCGACTCCACTCAGATCCGCTGGTGTGGGCATCGACTTCCTGGCCGACGCTTGGGAGGCGGACCGTCGCCAGGAGATGTTGGTGGCCATGCGAACCGCCGATAAGCGCGCAGAGAGCACCGGTCTTGGCCATGGTCCGGCTGGTCTCGGGATCGGCGCCCTTCCGGCCCGGGATGGCCCCGAGAGGATGCTCCCCGTCGGCTGGACGCAGCCCGGGTTCGTCGAGCTTGGCCGAGTTCAGCTCTCAAGCCCCAGACACGCACCCTTCTTGAGCACCTCAGGAATAGCTCCCGCTCGTAGCCGGATGCTGCATCGTGTCCGCGGGTCCACCGTCCTCATGCCCGGCACTTGTGGGGTCGCTGCTCCCGCCACCGAGTCCACCCGCCTGGTCCCCTCCGTCGATCCATCAAACAACACGTCTGCTCACTGCGGATCGGCCTATCGCCAAGGCGAGATGAGTGAGAATGGCTCGGCAGCACCGTCTGAATTGGTCCGAGGATGCCGGCAATGATTGGATCTGCTCCGCGAGCCGTCGGAATCCTAGACTCAACTACGGCGGTCTGGTGCCCTTGCTCTCGACGCCCAGGTGCTGGGCTCGTCTCGGTCACCTGGCCTGCTTGCACAGTCCGTAGGAGCTGCACCTGTTAACTCTCGGACGAGTCTGTCACACTTGCTCGAGCCCGGTGAGCGCGCATGGTCTGGATGTGTGGGTGCCACGCGATGCCCAATGGCTGGCGGGTTCGACGCCGAGATCGCAGTCGTTGGAGGGAACCGCACAGCCTCCACGCTGCTCGTTCGAGCTCGCTGCCGCGGAAGCCAACCGGGGCTGGTCCTATGGGCGAACCGGTGGCTCGCAGCGCCTGGGATGTTTGGATCGGCGGGGCCACACGCGAATCTCCCGCGTCTCCCACACGAACCGTTCACCGTTCGCGGTGACGTGCTTTTCCAACCCGCCCAGCAAGGCACAGAATCGCTCGACCCCGCACATTCGGTGCCGAGGATCGGTGGCCGCGATTCGCATTGTGCCGGATCCGCCGCCTAGCGTCGATCCCGATTCGTTCGCCGTGTAGACAAAGGAGTGAGTGACGTGACTTCAGAAGCGCGGACGTTGAGAGATGCGATCGTTTGGGAGGACCATCTCATCCCGTCGACCCTGGCAAACCGCACCGTCGCCGTCCGGGTGGGGCGAGTCGGTGCTGGGCATCCGGTCGGCGTGCTGACCGCCAGTGTCCACGGCGATGAAGGACCCTGGGGGACTCTGGCCATCAACCGGCTCCTCGAGCAAACCCCTTTGAGCGAGCTTGCCGGCTGCCTGAGGATCGTCCCGGTGGCAAACCCCTTGGCCACCGAACTTGATGCGCGCCAGAGTGATCTCGATCTCCTGGACCTCAACAACGCCTTCCCGGGCGACACCAACGGCACTCACACTCAGAGGCTCGCAGCGGTGTTGGCCGTGCAGGTGCTCGACGGGGCCGATGTCGTCCTGGATGTGCACGGCGGCGGAAGCTGGAACATTAACTGCTTCACCTACCGCTTTCCGGGCAGCCACGAACTCGCGGAGTGGATTGGCACACCTCTGATCCACGAGGGACCGGACAGGCCGACAAGTCTAACCGGCTATGCGCGCAGCCGCGGGGCTACCGCCGTGTGGATCGAGATGGGTGGAAGAGGAGATCGTGAGGAGGATCGAGCTGCGACCGTCACCGCTGGTTTGCGCCGGGCTCTCGGCAAGGCGGGCGTGCTGAGCGAAGCGGGCATTGCTCCCGGCCGCGGACTTGTGGCTCGCCGCCAGATAGCACTCTGCACAGCGTCACCGGGGATCTATCTTCCGATCAAACGCGAAGCCGATCTGGGTACCATCGTCGTGCAGGGCACGCTGATTGGACAACTGCTTGATCCCATCTCCAGCGAGATCCTTGAGAGCTTCCACGCTCCCTACGCGAAGTCCGCTCTGGCCCTTCTCCGCCCCACCATGGCACGGATCGAAGGTCCAGGGAAGGTCGTCGCGATCGTCTCCGACGTGACCGACTCGCTTGAGGCGGGCCTGAGTTGACAGCGATCAAGGGTAAGCTCACCACTCGACAATGGCCGGCAAGGGACGCCACCATGTAGTGGCCGGTAGACTCACCGTGACCGTTGCAGCTGCCATCGCGTTCCTCAGAGGTCGTCAGACGGTGTACATGCCTGCCTTGTGCACAGAGCAGGATCCCCATTCAATGGGATGTTGGGGGCTGCCTCAAGTGTCCGCACGTTGACTCCCTCGGCGCGGTGGGAAGATGTCCCAGTGCCGAGCCCGCGAGCCCGGCGTCCTCGTCTTGCCTACGAAACCGAACCGACCGGAGATGTTCCTCTAGGGTACACCTCGCCTCACATCCGCAAGCAGACGCCGAGGAATCAGCTGGCCCCGCGGTGCCGCGCTCGCGAACTGCGCTCCCTCAACTACCACGACGCCTCCCTTGACCGTCGCCACCGGCCAAGCGCCGACCCGCCATCCCTCCCAGGGAGTGTAGTCAGACTCGTGCAGGATCGCAGCGCTAATAGTCACTTCACGACGAGGATCGATCACCGCTAGGTCGGCATCGCTGCCGACAGCGATCGCTCCTTTGCGCGGATAGAGCCCCATGATCTTGGCGGCATTGGCCGACGTGAGCTCCACAAAACGATTCAGGCCCATGCCGCGCCGCTGGACCACCTCCGAAAAGATGATGGCCATGCGCGGCTCCACTCCGGCATTGCCCCCGGTGACATTGTCAATCCGGCGCCCAGCCGTCTTGACTGCGTAGGTTGTGCATAGCTCATCAGTTGCAAATGTCGCGATCTCCCCGTGCGCGACTCCTTTCCAGAGTGCCCGCGTGTCCTCCTTGCTCTTGATGGAAGGATACGTGTGGTACTTCATGCCGTCCGGCTCATGGTAGGCCGCGTCGGTGTGCAAGGCGTACTGGTGCAGGGTCTCCCCAAACACCGCCACGCCGTGAGAGCGGCCCTCAGCGATGGCCTGAACCCCAGCCGCGGCGCTCACATGCATCATGTAGACCACAGTGCCTGGGACGCTCGCGGCGAGTCCGATCACACGCCGAAATGATAGCCCCTCAGAGAGCGCACTGTGAACCTCCGGCATGTGCTCGAAGCCGACGCGTCCCTCCCGGAAGAGCTTCCGGTACATGTGCATGACTAGTGTCCTGTACCGGAGATAA
>PLTL01000135.1:0-385 GCA_003164475.1 Candidatus Dormiibacterota bacterium
GTCAAGGTGGAGGGGCTGGCCCGGGTGCTGGGGAACGTCGCCAAGGACCGTCAGGTGGTTGTCCTCACCCACGATGACCGGCTGCCCGAGGCGGTCCGGCGTCTCGAGATGGAGGCGACCATCATCGAGGTGACCCGGCGTGAGCAGTCCGTGGTCGAGCTCCGGACCGCGCTCGATCCCGTCCGCCGCTACATCGAGGACGCCCGTGCGGTGGCGCTGAGTAAGAATCTTCCGCCGGAGACACACCGCGTCGTCCCCGGCTTCTGCCGCTATGCGCTGGAGTCCGCCGCCCGGGAGGCAGTGATCCACCGCCTGGCTCATGAGGGCAAGCCGTACGAGGAGATTGAGGCCGCCTGGGATCAGGCCACCACCCTCCTGATGCGGC
>PLTL01000135.1:394-599 GCA_003164475.1 Candidatus Dormiibacterota bacterium
GCGAGCAGCAGATGACCACCATCCGTAACGTCGAGCAGCTCACCGCCAGGATGCGGGAGGGTGCCGTTGGCCACCGCTGAGGCCGACGCCCACTCCCTGGTGTCGGCGGCCCGCGACCTCATCCACATCGACGAGCCCCAGACGGCCGGTCTCTGGCCCCGCGCAGCCGCGCTCCTCGGGCGCCAGGCCATCGAGGCCGCCATGG
>PLTL01000135.1:617-4011 GCA_003164475.1 Candidatus Dormiibacterota bacterium
GAGCTCGAGGGCTGGCTGGAGACCGTGTGGGCCCTGGCCGATCACGTCCACCGCATCCACCTGAGGGCAGGCAGCTAGTCTCGACGCGGCGTCAGGCCCCTGCCGGGCAGGAGGGAGGCGTCGTGTTCACGGCGACGGTGCGGGGGCGGCCTCCCTCACGGCCATGAGCAATTCATCAAACCGCAGCGGCTTGGATGCAAGTCCTTGGAGAGTCTTCAGCGTGATCGAATGCTGACTTCGGCTTCTCTTGTCCAGCACCGCGGTGGGAAGCACATAGAACTCCCACTGGTCCAGATCGAGCGGGTTCAGCGTCTCCTTGTCGGTGTGGCTGAGCAGCGCGAAGACGTAGACCTGGGCTTGCCTCTGGGCGAGGGTTGCGAACACGCCCGCGTCGGGATCCCAGCCGAGGGTCTTGGGCGTGAGAAATGAGATCTTCGACAACCCCTTCTGCCACCAGCTCTGCAAATACGCCGCCGACTTGACCTCGACCCTGACGTTGTCCGGCGTGGTGAGGTCCCACGACGCCCAGGCGTCCCGGACGCCTTCGGTGGAGATGCTGAGCGCGCTCGCCACTATGAACTCAGCCAGCACTCCCCGGGCGGTGTTGTCTACGAGATCCGACGTGCTCCAGCCCCAGAAGTCCAGCAGCGTCTTGCCGATCGGGCGTCCGCCGGCAACGAATGCCTCGACACCCGTCTTGCGCGTTATGTGGATCCTTGGTAGACCGTCCATCGCCACCCCCGTTCATCGTGCCGCGCGCCGTGCAGTGAGATCATAACTGTGAAGTGGGCACCAAACTGTCAGCCGGCGGCCCATCAACTGTCAGTGGGATCGGGCGCTTGTGCTCGCCATTACGTCTGTGCTGAGTCCTCCTCGGCCCGCTGCCACCACCCCCGCGGCAACCTGACGATCGTGCCGTCCGCTGTCCGCCGCTGACGGAAGACCGTGAGGTCGGGATCCAGATTGAGCATCCTGGCCGCCGCCAGCGGTAGGGTGTCAGGGGGCAACCCAAGTTCGATCGGATCGTAGATCTTGAGCCAGTCGGCGGACTCCTCACTCTGATCCAGGTTGATCACCGGCCTCTTCTGGGTCATCGGAGCGCGGGCCGGTGCTTCTGCGCCCCGCGGTCGTTCATCAGAAGTGCGAAGCCATCCTCCCACGGATCAACGCTGGGCGCCGAAGCATCCGTGCTGAAGCAGTCGAGCGGTTCCGATCCCATTCGCCTCCTCCTTGCCGCAGGTCTGGATCCCGCCGCCAGGATACCCAAGGCCGAGAGGTTTGTCGCCCGACGAGCAGCGCGCCCTCGTCGCGCAGGGTTCCCGACAGCAAGTGGCGTGACGCGTCGAGGTCAGGTGGCTGCTCGCAGGGGGCTCCTTGTCCCTACCTACCGACCAGCCTGCTTCGTGGCGTGGAGCCCTTCAAATAGGCTCAGTCCCGCGAACGGGAACTCGACGAGCTTGGGCGCAAGGCTGAGCCGCAGGACTTCCCGATACTCCTTGCCGCCCAATCCGATGACGGTATCGAAGCGTCGCAGCCCCCTATCCTCCACCTGCTCCCGCAATGTGACGATCTCGATCGGGCGCGACCGAGGATCTTTGAACGAGACGTTGTATGGCCCCGGGATGGCATCGACCGGATCCAGGAAGCCATACTTGGCGCTGAGGATCACCCAGGCGTCGGAGGTACGCCGCGCATAGTCGCTGTTCACCTTGAAGGGCGCCCCGACATAAGCTCGCTCCGCTGGAGTTGGCCCAGCCGTCGGGTATCGATCCCAGATCTTGGCCTTGCCACAGGGGACGATCACAAGTATCGACACGGCGCCTAGATCCTCCCGAGCCACTCGGCCTTCTTTGCGTCGTAATCCTCGGGGGTGATCAGCCCTTCATCGCGCATCATCGCCAGTTCCTTGAGCTCATCCGCCATGGCACCGACCGTCGTTAGTTCGCCCCGAGAGCGGCGAGCATAGGTGCAGAGATCGTTGAGCACGCACTCGGAGCAGCGGGGGTTCGCAGGGTGGCAGACTGTGCGGCCGATCCGCCAGAGCGACAAATCAAACACGCCGGGAAAGTCGAGGTTCAGGGTTCGGGCGGCCTCGACCACCTCGCCGAGCCCGGGGTCTTGACGGACGAAGCCCAGTCGTCCCATCACCCTGCGGACGTGGACGTCGGCCGAAATATCGATGGCCCTGTAATCGGACATCGGGACATGAAAGCCGCGCACTAGGATGTTCGCGGCCATGGTCGAGATTTTGGGCCCCGCACCGTGAAACTCTCGGAATCGGTTGACCACGAGCTTGCTGCTCGGGTTCCCTGACCAGATGGCCGAGGCATCGCCGCCATACTGGTCGATGATCCGGCGCACTCCCAGCTCAAGCACACCTGCCATCGTCTCGGGGTACAAGTGCAGCGCCATTGGCTCGCGCAGCACCTTGATCCACGCGCTGCGGTCCAGCTTGGCAAGGTCGTCGATCTCAAAGGTTCCTAAGCGGTCACGAACCCTACCAGGCAGACGCCACGCGATCTCGGCCTTGACCTGACGATCGACCAAGGCTGCGAGGACGAAGGCGTGTGGGTAGGTCTGGATGTCGTTGATAAGGGCGTCGACCGTGCCCTCTCCGGTGAACTTCAGCGTCGCGGGCGGGGCAGAGAGCTCCGCGGTGCCTTGGTCCACAAGGCGGTCGCGCAATGCCAGGAGAGCCGCGTCCATGCGCCCGGTACATACCACAAGAGCGGCACCACGGTGTGAAAGGGCGCTACGGTGTCAGTAGAAACGGCCGCGCCGCCCCTTCGCAGTAGGGCTGCGGCTGGGTCTTCTGGACTGATCCTCGCGGTGTTTGTGGTCGCCTCCCCTCCCGAGAACTTACCTCTTAGGGGACGCGATCGGCCCCAATCGTCGAGGCTCTGATCGCCCTTGCCCGTTCTCAGAACTGAGGTGCGGAGACGCAGGGTTGGACAGCCGGGCGCTCAGTCAGCGGGTTCGGCCGCCCTGGTCCTCCGTCGGCCGGTGAGCGCCCGCGAATGGGCGCCGGCGTTGGATGGGAGCACTGGCACCAGTACCCTTGACATACTGGCACAACCCGCCTAATATGCCAGTATGATCGATGCCAACGAGATGGCCCGGCTGGTCCGGGAACAGGATGGAGACGAGGAGGTCAGCTCCAGTACCGTCCACTACTACACCCAGCTCGGGATCCTGCCCCCGGCGGTGGGACGGGGCAAGGGCGCCTTCGCCCCCGAGCATCTGGCGCGATTCCGGCTGGCGCGACAGCTTCGCCGCCAGGGCCGGAGCCTGTCCGAGATACGCGAGCAGCTCGGCCAGCTCCCGCGCAGGGAGCTGGCGACGCTGATCGCCGAGTCGGATGCGCTGCCGCGGTCCTCGCCGCCGCCCATGACAC
>PLTL01000309.1 GCA_003164475.1 Candidatus Dormiibacterota bacterium
TCCCTGCTGAAAAGCTCAGGCTAGAGAACGCGGCCAAGGCCCAGAAGTTCGAGCGCCGCGCCGATGGGATCTCAGCCCAGCTGGCCGGGTCGATCTACTCGGACGACCCCGACGCCATCGAGCAGCTTGGGTTCCGCATAGCTGGCCTCGAGGCCGAGCGCGGCCGGGTGAAGGCCTACAACGCAACGTGCCGCAAGGGTGCGCCGGACCTCGGCTTGTTGGATGAGGCCCAGCGGGTGCAGATCGCCGGACTAGCCCGGATCGGGTCAGTATTCATGGGTAAGGGTGGCGCTTTTCCCAGCTACCACTTGACCAACCTTTCTGGCAATATCGCCCGCAACCGGCAGCGCCTCGAATCGCTGGTGCGGCGATGATTCCGCTGCTCGGGATGCTGCCGCTGGCATTGGACAACGCAAGCCAACAGCACCGGGAGGCAACGCCATGACAGTTGGCACGGTCGAGCCAACCAAGCGGCGCAACATAGCGCCCCTGGAATGGGAGACCATCGGGAAGCTGGCTGCCGAGGCACCCGACCTGACGCAGGTTGAGGCCCGGCTGCTGCTGGCGCTCAAGCCGGGAGACGGACCGAGTGGGGGACCGCTGCTGCGGCCCGCCACCTGGCGGGAGCTCATGGAGGCTGTAAAGCTGGGAGTGCTCGGTCCCGGAGAGGCCCGGCGGTTCGTGGGGGTGCCAGGGGCCGAGCGAGGCTCCGGGCGCTCCTGGTGGCTGCCCTGGCAGCGAGGAGGTTCGCGGTGAGCGCACGAGAGCGCCCGCTGACGGTCGAGATCCTGGAGGAGGTACGCTAGGAGCAGGAGGAGGCCCTGTTCAAAACGGTGAGCCGGGGCGGGGCTGGCATAGATCACAGCGATGACGATGCGGCGGTGAGTGAGTCAGGACACGCTAGCGGGCGGGCCGTACAACTGCTAGGGGACGCGATCGGGCTACCGCCACCCTCGCGGGAGGCCACCAACGACGACGTGTGGGTGTGCGCGGAGCAGATCGGCATCTGGGCCGAGCCCCACTCCGAGGCCGAAATCCGCGCCGCGCTGGACCGGACCCTCCAGACTGCGACGGCGGAACAGGAGGCGAAGGAGCTGCGAGGCGATGGCTGACCCCAACTCCGCGCCTGAGGCCGAGCCCTACCCGGCAGTGCTGGAGGCAGCGGCCTCCCTGGGACTCAACCCCGGCACCCTGCGCTACCACCTGACCAAGGCAGGCCACCTGCCCCAGGTGCAGCCGGATGGTCGCGCCTACCTGACGGTCACCCTCGCGGAGGCCGAGGAAATCGTGCGCTCTCGGCGCCAGGCGTCCCGTGCCCGGAGGGAGAAGCTCGCGGAGTTGCCTGGACTCTCGGCCAAACGGGTGGCCGAACTGCTGGGGATCGATGTGCACACCGTCTACCGGCTAAATCAGCTTCGCTACCTCCCCGCTGACGATGATGTGATGATCGACGGTCGCCGAGTACTGCGGTGGGCGATCCCGACCGTGAAGGCCTACGCGGAGCGGAGAGGTCGGACGCTTGCGGAGTAGCCATCCTGCTGGGGACACGTGACTGAAATGGCAAGGGCACTCCGACCCCCCGGATAGGTGAAGATGAAGTCCCCGCCCTGGGTGCCGGCCGGCATAGTCCGGGGCGGTCCATACCAGCGGTCGCCCGCGATCCGCGAGGAGGGCAGCGTCTGGCCAACTCCAGCCGGGATCGCGATCAGCAAGGACAGCTTCATGCTGGGCATCGGCCCGGGGCTGATGGTCGACGAGGCCACCGAGTGCCAGTCCGGCTGACCCCAGCCCCGTGGGCGAACTGGGGAGACCGGGCCCCATCACCGCAGGGGGTGCCGGTCACCTCCGCCAAATCCTGGGGCCGGGCCCACCCCGTCCTCTCTGTCTCCAGGAGTGCCGCGGGTGGGCCCCAGCTCTCGGCGTGATGTCGCGACCCAGCCAAGCTGAGCCGCCAGATTCGCGCAGTTGCGGCGAGTGGAGCAGGAGAGACAAACCGGTCGAGCCTGGAGGGGCCACGTCAGCAACTGAAGTGGCTGGTCGGCCGACTGGTGCTCACGATCCTGGCAGCGGTGGCCGAGATGGAGCGGGAGCTGATCCGGGAGCGGGTGCGAGCGGGCATGGTCAGGGCAAGCGGCTGGGTAGGCCGCCCCGGTCGAAGCCGGTCAGCAAGCATCCGATGTTTCCCCTGGTGCTGGCGGGCCTGGAGACGGGCCACCTGAACCGGGCGGAGGCGGTCGGGAAGCTGCACGTCCGCCGCGCCACCCTGGACATGGCGCTCCGGGCGGTCCCAAATGGGGGTACCGTCCAGGTGGCCTTGGCCGAGATCGGACTGGACTTCTGAGGGAGCGGTCCCAAAGTAATTCCTTTAGCACTGGCCGCTCAGCGGCCCCTGCCGATCTAGCTGGCGGCGGTCTCAGGACCACCCGCAGTGCCGAGTCCGGGCTGGCGCCATCCTGGCCGCCATTCGCCGCTGACCTGGGGGTCACGGCCAGGCTCAAGGGGTCGGCAGTGCCGAATGGCCCGCCTCAGCCGCGCCCGGAACGATAGCACTCGGCTGACCCATTGGCCCCGCCGACGGGCTCCGGCTCGCCCCTCCCATTCGAGTTCCGGTGAAGGCCCCAGCCCTCGGGGTCCGTAGGTCGGGGTCGCTACCTTCCGGCGCTTGGAGGCCCGCACAGCGGCACGAACTCAGGGGCCCGACCGCCCGGCCTCGATATCGGCGCCAAGATCGTCTCGGGCCTAGGTCCCCGTCAGAGCCCTTGCGGCGACATTGGACCGGACCCAGAGCTCCCCGTTGGTCGATGCCTGGACCTCGGTGTAGTCGCGCCGCAGCAGCGGCACGATGTGGCCGTACTGGGTGTAGGAGTCGCTGGTGACCAGCACCACCACTGGACGCTCTCGGCTGATCCGCTGGAGGAGCGCGTTGGTGCCGAGGAGGGACGAGTTCATGTAGATGGTGGGCTCGGGCAGGATCGGCTCGAGTCGTCCAAGCAGGTAGGCCCAGGCATCCGGCGACCAGATGACTGCGGTGGAGCCGGCCAGATGGTTCTGGCGAATCCAGGTCACCGCCTCGTGCTCCTCCAGGGCACGCGGGTCGTAGACCATGACGTACGAGGTTTCGCTGACGTCACCGGTCAGCCACCCCACGAAGGCCGGGTAGTACTCCCCGGTCAGCTTGAGGGTGAAGAGGCTGCCGCTGCTGACACCAGAGCCGAAGAGAGCGACCCACAAGCAGCTGACTACCAGGACCGACCCGAGCAGCGGGGCCCCCGCCAGCCTGGCTCGGCTGCGCCACCTCCGCCAATCCGGCCTGCCCACCCTGGCCACCAGGAGCGCCGCGGCCGGCACCGCCGGCAGCAGGAAGTGGGCATAGGCACGGTTGGGGATGACGTAGCAGAGGAGCAGCGTGGCCAGCCACACCAAGGGAAGCAGTCGCTCGGTGGGCCAGCGCCGGGCCAGGAACACCCCCGCCACCAGCAGGACCCCGGCCAGGAGCCGGGGCAGCAGCGACCACAGCGACGGATGGAACGAGTAGCTGGTGTAGCTCGAGTATCCGGTCACCAGGAAGTAGACCACGTTGTGGAGACCGGCGGCGGCAACAAATGGGGCCAACACCGCCACCACGACCACGGCGGCGCTGGCCACCATCACCAGCCCCGGCCACCAGGCCCGCCGACCGGCGACCAGCATCAGCAGCAGGGCCACGGCGAGGTCAGCCAGCACGGTCTGCTGAATCAGGCAGCCGCAAGCGAACAGCACCCCAGAGACCGCTGCCGGCAGCAGGGCCCGCCGCGGCCCAGGGGCGCGCAGGGCGGCCGTCATCGCCACCATCCCCCAGATCGTGAAGCCGATGAGGAGGTTCTCAGGGAGCGCCAGGTCGCCGTTGAGCATCGGGGTGGCGATCAGGAACGCCGTCACCAGGGTCGCGATCCAGACCCGCCGCGGGCTGAGGTATTGGCTCGCCAACCGCCACGTCCCGACCAGGGCTGACACCTCAGTTGCCGTTGAGAGCAGGTGGAGGCCGAGCTCCCGAGGCCCGAAGATGCCCAGGGCCAGCTGATAGAGCCAGAAGAGCAGGGGCGGTTTGTTGTTCCAGGTCGTCAGGAAGAGCACCTTGCCGTGCGCCATCAGCCAGGCTGTGGTGGCGTAGCCCGCCTCGTCGCTGTACCAGTGGGGCTCGAACAGCGACGGCAGCCGAAGCAACAGCAGCAGAACCAGGGGAACGGTGAGGCTGCGCCTTGCCGCCCAGTCCCAGCCCTTCCTGGCGGCCTGCAGCACAGTCCCGGCCGCCGCCGCTTGGCTCGAACCCTCCGACCGCGCCACCTGCAAGCCCGTTTGACCCCCGGTGTTGGACTAGTTCCTGGTGAGCTGGACTGAGAACGTCCATGAGTCGATGCGCCAGCAGCCAGCCTGGACCGTCCACCTGAGAAAGGTCTGGGGATGGCCACACGGCCAGCTGCCGTATCCGCGCTCGGTCGAGCCCGGCAATGGCACAGCGATCGACCGCTCAGCGCGTCCTGGCCTCCGGCTGCACCGGTCCCATCGCCAGTCAAACCTTGCGCCAGCTTCTGGATCCGAGGATCGAGGCACCGGGCGTGGAGGTTAGTGCCGGCGACTTAGGCTGGGCGGCCCAAATGGCAGGCGGGCAGGGCCTAGCTCCACGAGTATCGGCGCCGGCCCCTGAGCTCCCCACCGAGCCGGTGGGGCGGCCACCAGCTAGGCGCTCGGGTTCGGACCAGTCCGCTTCCCCGGTGGTCGGCCGACCGACGGCGCCGAGCCCGCAGCCGGGCTGGCTCGGTCACGTGCCGAACGGCCCCAGGCTTCTCCCAGCTCGATCTTGGAGGATCTAGTTGGTGGCAGCAGGCGCCATCCGGGGCGGTGGCAAGCGGCGGAGGCGATGGAGGGGACGTCAATAAGTGCGCTTGGTGACCGGCCGGGCAATGCTCCCGGCCCAGGCAGCTACATAGCTGAAGCGATCAGAGAAGGCCACCGCGGGGTGAGACCACTGGCGCGGCTGCGAGACTGGGCCCTCGGGCTGGGCAGCGCATCGGCGGTCCCCGCGGACCGGCTGGTGCTCCTCTTCGTGGCCCTGATAGCGCTCAAGTTCGCCAACTGGGGATGGCTCATAGCCCGAGTTCCCGGCCGGGTTGCCTTTCTCGCCAACGTGGCCATCCAGTTCCTGGCCTTCGGGATCTTCGTGGTCCTGATCGCGCTCAGCTGCCGGGGTCGCCTGCCCGGCTGGCTCCGGCGCCTGCGTCTGGGGAGATTCATGGTCGTCATGCCGGTCCTTCTGGTGCTGCTGTTCGGGCTGGTCTCAGCTTCCGTGGCCAGATCGCTGGTCACCGACGACCTGCGGATCGACGATGCCAACGCCATGGCTGTCTGCGGCGCCCAGGCGATCTCCGTCGGCCACGACCCGTACCTGGTGTCCGAGCTCAGCTGCCTCCGCCGCCTTGGCCTCTCGCCCGTCCTGGCGACCCCTCTTCGGGTGGGTCCCCTGGCCAAGGTCGACGGCTACCCCAGCCCGGCCCAGATCGACTCGGCGGTCCGGGTGGCTCGGGCCAAGGGCGGGACCGACTCCATATTCCCCGGGCTGGGCAAGCCGCCCCTTGACGCGCTGACGATGCTTCCGGTGGCGCGAGCTCCTGCCCAGGTCCGTGCGCTCTGGACCCTGCTCGCAGTGGTGGTCTTTGCGGGGTTGTTGGCCGTGGCTGCCGGATGGCTCTGGCCGGCGGTGCTCGCTGTTTTCCTTGCCACCTACTACATTCCCGGATCGGCGCTGCACTTCGCCAGCTTCGGCAACGCCGAGTCCGTCGCCTACCTTCTGATGGCGCTGTCGGTGCTCTGGATCAAGCGGCCCATTGTGTCCGGGGTCTGCCTCGGCCTCGCGCTCGGATCCAACGAGCTGGCCCTCTTCTTTCTCCCCGCCTACCTGCTGATCTGTTTCCCGCTGGCCGGGCCCCGTCGGAGGCTCCTGGGGGTCGGGCTGGCGCTGCTGATCGGAGTGGTGCCCTGGCTGGTGCGTTATCCCGACGCTCTCGGGGTGATCTTCCACAGCCTCTCGGCCCCTTCTCTCCCGCTGGGCTATGGGCCGGTGGTGCTGGTGCTGGGAGGGGTGATGAAGCCGCCGCCCAGCTTCCTGATGATGGGCTTGGCCGCCGCAGCCATGGTGCTGATCTGGGTCTGGGGTTGGCGCCGGCCGGGCTGGCGGGTGGCCGCCTCGGTCCTGCTGCTCTCGGCGTTCTGGCTCAGCTGGCGCAGCCTTGACGAATACATGGCCCAGATCCACCTGCTCGCGTTGGTGGCGATCGTGGGCCTGCTGGCACCGTCCGGACCTGCTGAGCAAGTGGCTCCGCCCAGCCCGGCCGTAGGGAGCCAGCTCCCAGGCCCACCAGTGGCTCAGAGGTGAGCACCGGCTGGGAAGACCGGACGGTTAGGACGGACCCGCGTCAGCAGGTGACATGGAGGACCGCAGCCGTCTCATCGACGTCCGCAACCGAGAGCAAGGCGCATGCCTCCGAGGTGGGGAGCAAGAGCAGCTTGATCCCTCGGCGGCGGGCATCCGCGATCACGTCCGGCGTGACCGGCAGGCGGCCGTCGACTCCGGTTCCGATGATCATCTGACGGCAGCGCCAGGGCAGGGGCTCCGCAGTCGTCAGCGGAGTGTGGCCGTACTGGCCGCGCTGCGGCTTCGAACCCTTCTTGTGGCGGCGAGAGATCCGACCACGCTCGACCAGAACATCGTGATCGTAGGTCTGACCGTCGAGTTCCACGAGTCCGAAGGCGACCATGCGGGCCTTCATCACGCCCTCAGTGTGCGGCTCCACCGTCCACGCTCAGTTCGGCGATACGGGGGGACGTGGTGGAGGGCGGGTTGGCCTCGCGAGGCTGAGCCTGAAGTACCTCTTCTAGACGATCTAGTGGTCCGTCTGTGAAATGAC
>PLTL01000362.1 GCA_003164475.1 Candidatus Dormiibacterota bacterium
CGGATCCCTGGCCGGCCAAGTGCGGATCAAGCCGAGCCTGGTGGTGCTGAACCGGCTTGGCCCCGCTGGGCTCCGTGACGCCGACCGGTCGCTGCGACGGAGGTACGGCATGGCCGTTGCTGCGGCGATCCCCGAGCACCGTCGCGCATGTCTGGAAGCGGAGGACCGCGCGGTCCCGGCGGCGCTCAGGGGAGCCCTGGCGAGCTCGCTCCGGCGCTGCGCTCGCGCGGTGGAGGCGGCGCTGCCCGGCTCGGCCGCGGAATCCAGGGAACCCACCGCCGGCCTGCGCGCCGAGGTCGCCGGCGGGTTCCTGCCGGAGAGCCTGCCGTGAGCGTTCGCAGTGTGGGCCGACCCGAGGCCATCGAGTCGGAGGAGCAGCAGGTGGAGGCCACGGTGCTGCGGGAGGTGCAGGCGGGGATTACCAATGAGCTGTCCCAGAGAGCTGAGACCAGGGTTCGATTCGAGGACCGCACCTGGATCGAGGCGCTGGTCCGGCGCGGGATCGAGCACTACCACGCGGTCGCCCCCCACAACGGTCTGCCGGTCCTAGGCCGGGACAGCTACTCCGCGGTAGGGCGGCGGGTGCTCTTCCGCGTCACTCCGCTGGGGCCTCTGACCGAGCTGCTGGCAGACCCGCTGGTCGAGGAGGTGATCGTCAACGGACCGGGAGAAGTGCTCGTCCTCCGCGACGGCGTGCAGTCGCCCGCCGGGGTCGAGTTCGCAAACGAGGAAGAGCTGCTGCAGACGGTCCGGCAGATGCTCGGCAACGGCTCCTCCCGTCTCGACCGGGCCAGCCCCATGGTCACTGCCACCCTCGAGGACGGCTCCAGGATCAACGCCGTCCTGCCCCCGGTCGCCATGCCCATGGCGGTGACCATCCGCCGTCACCAACTGGCGCGTTTTGGTCAACTGGCCGACTTGGCCCACGTCGGCACCTTGCCTTGGGAGCTGATCCCGGTGCTCCAAGCCGCGGTTCTGGCACGGCTGAACCTGCTGGTCTCAGGTGGTACTGGTAGTGGCAAGACCACCATGCTGAGGTTGCTCATCCGGGAGGTCCCCAGCTTCGAGCGGATCATCACCGTGGAGGACCAGCGGGAGCTGCACGTCCGGACGGCCTCAGGTGGCCGTGACAACACCATCTCCCTGGAGGCCCGCGAGGCCAACACCGAAGGGAGCGGTGAGATCACCATCCAGCAACTGGTCCGCAACGCCCTGCGACAGCGCCCGGATCGGATCTTCGTGGGTGAGTCACGAGGTCCGGAGGCACTGGACGTCATCGACGCCATGGGCACCGGCCACGACGGGAGCGGAACCACCCTGCATGCCAACAGTGTCCGCGACGCGCTCGCCAGGCTGGCGGCCCTGGTCCGGCGCCATCCGGCTCAGATTCGGGCCGACCCCAGCGCGGTGGCCCGAGAGATCGCGACCAAGGTCGACATGGTGATCCATCTGGGGCGGTTCCGTGGCACGGACGGACGCGACCGCCGGGTGGTGAGCGCGCTGGGTTTGGTGACCGGCCAGATCGAGGGGGAGACGCCGGTGGTGGAGGAGATCTGCCGTTACGATCGCGCCCGCGGTGGCTGGCGCTGGTCGGTGAGGCGGCTGGACGACCTACCGACCAAGATTGCCGACAAGTTCGAGTCGGCCGGGTTGGACCTGAACCAGGTGGTGGCCTCTCTCGGAAGTGCGCCGTCCCGGGCGCTCTAGGATATGGGCTCGCTCACCATTGGCCTGGCCGCGCTGGCCGCGCTGGCCGCCGGCTGGCTGGCTGCCCTGCTCTTCCTCTCGCCCCTCGGTGTGGGTCGGGAGCGGCCGCGCGACCTGCCGAGAACTGGCCCTGGAAGATCCTTCAGGCGAAGGCTGTACCGGGCGCTGCCGCTGGTTCTGGGCGCGGTCGTGATGGGGCTTACTGCCTACCTCATCCTCGGATTGATCGCACCTGCTGTGGTCCTCGCCGCGCTCGGCTGGGGTGCTGCGGCAGCCCACGCCAGGTGGCGCCAGGCTCGGGCGGCAGCGCGGCTCGGTGCCGCCCTGCTTGGCGCCGTGGACCTATTGGCCCAGCTGTTGCCGGCTGGGCACAGCACCCGCCAAGCACTGGTTGTGCTCGCTGAGAGCGGCCCAGCCGAGCTGCGACCCGAGGTGACACGGATTCTCACGCAGCTCGACGACATGCCGATGGAAGAAGCTCTTCTGCAGGCGCAGTGGCGGCTCCGGCAACCGCTCTTCACCCTGATCGCCTCGACCCTGACCGTGGGCAACCGCTCCGGAGGTCGGCTGGCACCACTCCTGCAGGAGCTCAGCCGAGCCGCCCACCAGATCGACGCGGTCCAGGGCCAGCTGCGGGCCGAGCAGGCCCAGGGCCGACTCGGTGCCTTGGTGATCGCCGCCATGCCACTGGCGCTGTTGGCGCTCGTGCACGAGGTCAACCCCGAGTACCTGGCGCCCTATTCAACGGTAGGGGGTCAGTTTCTCCTTGGCGGTCTGATCGCTCTGGTGGTGCTCGGCTACGCCTGGATGTTGCGCATCCTGCGGCTGCCGGAGCCTGACCTGCTCCCCCTGGCCCCGCAGACCCGTCGGCCCCGATCAGGCGTGATCGCCCAGGGCTTGCTCGCCCTCAGCCCAGTGGCTGCGGCGGGAGCTGGGCCTGCCGGGGCCGGCCGGCGAGACACCCCGGCGTCAGAGCGGATGGCCTGATGCCCGCGTACCCTTGGCCCGCGGTTGCCGGACTGTGCGCCGCGCTGCTGGCTGCCGCCGTTGGCCTGCTGGTCGCCAGCTGGCCTCGCCGGCCGACCGTGGACGACTGGCTCCGGCGCCGGGGCCAGCGTCGAATCGGCTCTGCGCACAGCAATCGCGGTGAGCCCGGGAATCGTTGGAGGTGGGCAATCTCCCGGCTGGCCGCCGGGGTCAATCGACGCCTCCCGACCTCTCTCCAGGCCGCGCTGTCCGGCCTGCTGGCGCGGGCCGGTGTTGGCACCACGCCGGCCATGCTGGTGACCCGCGGCCTGCTCGCCATGGTCGCCGTGGGGTGCGCTGGGTTCGTCCTGGCTGCAGAGGGCATCCTGCCACTGAGCGTAGTGATCCTCGGTGTCCTGGCGGTGCCAGCTGCGGTCGGTGCCCAAGTCGTCCAGATGGCCGGTCGCCGCCGCCGGGCCATAGTCGACCAGCTTCCGATCCTGGTCGACCTGATGGCGTTGGAGCAGGGCGGTGGCGGGGTCGGGCCACGAGTTGCCATGGAGTTCGTCGTCGATCGGCTGGAAGGCGAGGCGGCCCAACTTCTGCGCACTTGCCTCACGGCCTCGGCGACGGCCGGGACGCCGCAACTCGACCGGCAACTGGAGATGGCAGGCGTTCAGCTCGACATCCCGGCGCTGTCCGCGCTCGCCGCGGTTGTGCGCATCCAGCGGGAGGAGGGCGTCTCGACCAGCTCGCCGCTGGGACAGTTGGCGCGGGGGCTTAGGGATCGCCAACGGGACGAGCTCCTCGCCCGCGGCCGGAAGGCACTGATCACGATGCTGTTCCCGGTCGCGCTCTGCATCCTGCTGCCCTTCATCCTGATCATCCTGTACCCGGCCCTGTCCCGGCTTACGACGGCCTTCTCATGAGCCGGAACGCCCAACTCGGCCAGGCCATGATCGAGATCGCGATCGGGGTGGCCGTCTTCCTGGCGGCCTCCCTGGGAGCGGTCCAACTGGGGGGCTCGGCACTCTCCTCCGAGGGTGCCCAGAGCGCGGCGTTGGTCGGGGCTCGGACCGCCTCGGAAGCGCCCATCCCGGGCGGCCCCCTCATAAGGCTAGAGGAGGGCCAAGCTGCCGCCGCGGCCTCGCTCGGCAACGAACTTCTCGGTACCGCGCGGCTGGGAAGCTGCTTCAGCGGTGATCCCCAGGGTGGGCTCTGCGGATTACCTCAGGATTGCCTCCAGTACGTCGGTGCCCGGCCGGTCGCCGGGACCGGCCGGCCCTGCCCCGGCGACATCTCCGGGGGGGCCGGGGCGACCACGCTGGGCCCCTCGCCGGCGGACCTGGATGGGGCCCAGAACCCCGCCTGTGGCAACTCCGGCTGCTTTGGCATCGCGCAATCCATGGTCCCCTGCAGTCACCGTGTGGCCCCCGGGCAGATCGCCATCTGCCTCGCCTACACGGCCTGGCCCGCCAGCTCGGTTGACATCTGGATCAGAGGGACCCTGCGGTCGTTGGTCCCCGTGATCGACGCCGCCGGGCTGGACGTCGTCCCGGTCAGCGTCCAGCTGCGTCTCCAGGTGGAGACCCTCGCGTCGTGAGGTGGCACCGACGCCGGAGTGCTTCGGCCGGCCAGGCCCTCGTCGAGCTGGCGATCGTTCTCCCCCTGCTGCTGCTCTTGGGCGGTGGCGCGGTCGCCGTGGTGGAGATGGCGCGCAGTCAGATGGCGCTGGAGACCGCAGCTTCTGCGGCGGCGCTGGTGGCGGCCCGCGGGGTTGACGCTTCCCAGGCCTGCCTCGAAGCCCACCAGGAGCTCGCGGCTGTCCTAGCCGACAGCGATGGGTTGGTCGCCACGGGCCTGGTCGATCAACTGCGCGGGGGCTGTGTCGGGCCCATGCGGCACGCCGCTGACATGCCGGCGGCGAACGGGGGCGGCTCATTCGCCCTCTGGTTTGGCTATGGCGCCCAGAACGACACCTTCTGCCGCGTGGGGTCGAGACCCCAATCAGGTGCGGCGACGGACGGCGACGTGGTGGCGACCGTGGTGTACCGCCCCGATCTGAACTGGATTCCGCTGGTCGGGGCGTGGCTGTCACCCCGGCTCAGCAGCACCAGCACCCAGAAGATCGACCCCTTCCGAAGCCGTGACCCACTGCGTGACCCCACCGGGGATAACTGCTGAGGTGCCAGCTCGGGATTCCGGGAGCAGGCAATGCCAGCGGGGGCAGATCCTCCCGATCTTCTGCATCATGCTCACCCTGCTGTTGCTGCCGGTGGCCGGCCTGGCGGTCGACGGTGGTCTCCTGCTCTCCAGTCACGCCACCTTGGTCGGAGCAGTCCAAGCCGCCGCTGAGGCCGGCTCTCAGGCGGTAGACGTGACCGCCCTGGAGCAGCACGCCACGTTCCAGCTCTGCGAGACGCCGGACGGCGGCCCCGATTGCGGGAACGGAGTCGGCGCCGTCGCCCAGGTGGTCTCCGCTGGCATCCGTGCCGCCTACCCCAGCTCGCTTTCCCCCTGCGTCAACGGCGGCTCTGTGCCGCTGGCCCAGGCCGCCCGGGCGCGATCTGGCTGCGCCTTTCAGGTGCTCTCCGACTGTGCCTCTGCTGGCACCCGGGAGGGGGCAGCGAACGAGCCGCCGGAAGGAGTCACGGTCATCGCCTGGCGGAGCGTCGAGCTGCCGTTGCCGGTCTTCCCGGGCTGGACGACGGTGCTGATCCGGGCGACCGCCACAGCCTGGCTGGAGCACGGGTTCGGCGCTGAGACGGCGCAGATCGGGGAGGAGGGGACGACATGTTAGGGGTCTCCGGCAGTTCAGCAGGGCAAAGTCCCTCGCAGCGGGGACGGGAGACATGGGGCGAAGACACGGCGCCGCCGCCCCCCGAATACTGGCGCGGCGTCGGGCCTAAGACCCTGGTGTGGCGACCAGCCGGCGCTGCGACGCGGCGCCGGGAGCCGGCCAGGCACCCTCTGCTGTGCGTTGCCGCCCACTCGCCCGTGGCAGCCTCCGAACCCGCCGTCGAGAGGAGAGGCTCAGCTCGGCTACTCGTCCGTTTCCGCCGAGCCAGGAGCACGCATCGGGCTCAGGCCGTCAGCAGTCCATCGAGTTCGCCAGCAAACCTGGTTCCGAGGCGGGGCGGGAGGCCGCTGGTGATCGTGGTGCTGGCCGGCCGGGGTGGCAGTGGCCGGACCACCCTCGCGGTGGAAGTTGGGGCGGCACTGGCGAGGCCGGCCGGGGAGGCCAACTGGCGGGTGCTCCTGGTCGACTCTGACCCGGTCGCCCCCGACCTGGACCTCGTGGTCGGGGCGGCGGACCCGGGCGTCGACCGATCTCCGAATGCGAGGCTTGACCAGCTGCTTCTGCGGCTTCCGGAGCTGGCGGAGAAGCGTGTTCACCTTGACGAGTTGCTCTGGGCCGACCCCGGTTCCACGGTCAGGGCGTTGCTCGCCCCTGAGCGTGCCGGGGAGATTGGCCGTGAGCAGCTTGACTACTTGTACACGTACATGCTGGCTCCCGAATTCGACGCGATCATCGTCGACGGCGGCCCACTCCAGGATCCTCTGGCAGGCCCAGCCGGGTTCTGGCTCGGCCTGGCTGACGCGATCCTCATTCCCCTCCGGGTTTCGACGTCGCACGCGCGATCCGCGGTCCGCACCGTTGGCCTTCTCGAAGAGCTGGGGATTGCGGGGGACCGTTGCTGCCTGGTGATGGGGGTGGATCGGTCTGAGGCATCTCGGGCCGCTCAGCTCCAGAGGAGCCTTGATAGGTTCCTGCTGGCTCGGTGGCCGTGGTCCGCGGAGGCGGCGACCCGCGCCACCGAGACGCACCGGCCGCGCGTGGAGACGGAGCCGGCCTTGGCCCAGGCCTTGAGGGCGCTCATCTGGAGCGTGACGGCGCCTCGGGCTGGCGAGACCTGAGATGCGCATCCGAGGTCGATGGCCGCTAGCCCGGGGCGGCCGGCCGAAGGACCAGGGCGTCCTGGAGACTACCGAGCGGGTCCGCCAGCTGGTGGACGGGATAGAGTCCGCCATCGCGGCTGCCAGCGACCTGGAGCTGTCTGCCTATCTGGCCCCGCCGGCACTTGGGCTGTTGCTGGCGGCGTCCGCCGCGATGAGGGCAGAAGGCAGGACGTGGCTGCCGGCTCGTTCGGGACTGCGCTGGAGCCGCAGCGGCCGCCTCGCGGAGAGTCCAGGGAGGTTTTGGTTGCGGCTCAGGTTCGAGGACCGCACCTCGGTGCGCGATGGATCGGGAAGTGCGGCCGCGCCGCCGACATCCCACGAGGTGGAGGTGGAGCTGGACGCGACCGCAGTGCCTTGGCGGCTCTGCCGCGTGGAGGAGGTTCTCGCCGTGTGAGTGGGTTTGGGCCCCACCCCCGCGGGTCGGACCGAGCAGATTCAGCTGGGGCTTGCCCGGGTCCTGCCCACTCGCCCCAACACCGGCCGATATCGGCTGGTGGCGTCGCACCGGGGCAGTGCCCCCTGGAAGGTGAAGCCAGGTCTGCCATACTCGCTCGGGTGCGCTCGAACTCGTTTTGGTGGAGGATTCCAGAGGCTCCGTGTCGCCCATGAGGCTCTTCCAAGGGGAATTGGTCCGGCTGGCCGCTCCCCGTCCCGACGATGCCGAACGCTTCTCCCGTTGGAGTGAGGACGGGGAATACCGCCGGCTGGCTGACACCGAGGCGCCGAGGCCCCGCTCCGAGGAGTACTTTCGTGATCGGGACCGGGAAGCCGAGGCGGCCGCGGAGATCATCGAGTTCCGTATTCGCACCGTAGCCGATGACCGGCTGGTGGGGTTCGTGGCCATCTCCGGGATCGAGTGGCACAACCACCATGGATGGATTGCCGTCGGGATTGGAGACCCGGAGGACCGGGGCCACGGCTTCGGCAAGGAGGCGGTGGCCCTCGCGCTCCGGTACGCCTTCCACGAGTTGGGACTTGACCGCCTCAGCCTGGATGTGATCGCGGACAACCAGGCCGCGGTAGGGCTGTACCGGGGGCTGGGCTTCACCGAGGAGGGCCGGGTGCGTGAGCGGGTGCACCGGGACGGGGTACCCGGAGATCTCCTCCTCATGGGGCTGCTGCGGCGGGAATGGGAGGCCGGCAAGCACGGCAGTCGCGGCGGAGGAGGCTGAACTCGAGATGTCGTCCCCACCTCCGGGCCGCCCACCAACCCCTGGTGCCTTTCTGCGCTGGTCGCACTATCGGGAGATCCGGGCTTCCGACGCCGACCGGGACCGGACGGTCGCCGAACTCACTGAGCACCACGTCCAGGGCCGCCTCGACTCGGACGAGCTCCGCCAGCGCACCCAGCTCGCCTACTCCGCGAAGACCAGTGGTGAGCTGACCCGGCTGCTCTCAGATCTCCCCGGACCGGGCCCGGTCTCGGTGTGGGACACCGTGCGGGGGCTCCGACCCCGCGGCCCCTTCCCGGGACTGGGCTATGCCGGCTTTTGGCCTAGGGGCGGCGCACTCTTGGCCGACATCCTGTTCCTCGGCGGCGCTGGCTACGGGCTCCAGCTGGCGGTACCCAACGTTCTGGGCACGGCGCTGGCGGGGATCCTTCCCGTCGCCTACTTCGTCGCCCTCTGGGGGACAACCGGCCAGACCGTGGGCATGTGGCTGGTCGGGGTCAGGGTCGTCCGCCAGGAGGACGGGCGCCGGCTAGGCTTTGCCCGGAGCCTGATCCGGCTGGTGGGGTACCTGGCCAACACGGCCACCTGCTTCGCCGGATTCGCCTGGGCCGCGGTCGACCGCCGCAAGCAGGGCTGGCACGACAAGATGGCGGGTAGCTACGTCGTTCGTCGCCTCCGCTGACTCCGTCCCTGCGGCCGGGATCACTGGCAGCCACCTGGTCTGGAACCGCCGCGCCAGTCGGCGCAACCCCGCCAGCACCGGCAGGCCGAAGGCGGCAACCATGAGGAGGTTGCCAGCCGCCCGGAAGGCGTCGTACCCCAGCGAGGTGACCAGGTAGTACTTGGCGAAGTGGATAACGGCGGTGAGAGGAGGCAGGGCCGCCGACCAACCCAGCTGTGGCACCGCGGGATAGAAGGTCCAGTTCCAGACGTCCATCACCGCCCCGAATCCGAACCCGGAGAGTGCCCCCAGCGCACCTAGAAGCCCGACGTCGACCCAGGTGGGGCGGTGTCCGGCCCGGAGCAGGCCCACCATGCCCGCGGCCATGCCCACCCAGCCCACGGCGAAGAGCTGGTATGGAACCCAGGGCCCCATCCCGCCGGTGATGAGTGCCGAGACCAATAGCGAGGACGCACCCAAGAGGAACCCGAAGGTGGGTCCGAGCGCGTAGCCGCCGCAAAGCACGAGCAGGAAGATCGGACTGAAGCCCCCGATGCCGGTGACTAGAGCCGCCCGCAGTGCGGCGTCGGCGGCACTGAGGGCGGCCAGAAGAGCCAGCTGTCGCGAGTCCATGCGGCGGGTCCCCAGCTCCAGGCACAGCAGCCCCGAGACGGCTCCTAGCCCGATCGCCAGTGCCGGGGTCGCGGCCGGCAGCCCCACGCCCAGGAAGGGCCAGAGAAAGAGCGCCAATCCGAGTGCCGAAACCAGCAGCAGGATCACGCCGCCACCTCGGCGAGCTGACGAAGGCGACCATCGACCAGTTCGTGGACGGTGTCACCCACTTGCCGGGCGAACTCCGCGTCGCTGGTGGCCACCAGCACCGCCGCTCCCGCCGCCGCCAGCCGGTCGATCGCCTCCACGAGCCTGCGGCGCGACTCCGAGTCCGCCCCCCTAGTGGGTTCGTCGAGGAAGACCATCTCGGGCTCCCCGACCAGAACAGCGGCCAGGGCGGCCCGCTGGCGCTGCCCGGTGCTGAGGTCGTGGGGGTCGCTCTCGGCCAGGTCTACGAGTCCGAACTGCTCCAGGATCGGTCGGGGGCTGCATCCCAGCCGCAGCCAGCGGATCGTCTGGCCCACCTCTTCCCGCAGCGTCGGCATGTGCAGTACCGCCCCCGGCTCCTGAGGCAGGTAGGCACTCCGCCCCGGGCCCCGGCTCACGGAGCCGGCCAGTGGTCGGAGCAGCCCCGCGGTGGTGCGGAGCAATGAGGTCTTGCCGCTGCCGTTGGGGCCGGTCAGGCAGAGCACCTGCCCCTTGGCGCAGCTGAGGTCGACGCCCTCCAGGACCGGCTGGTCGTGGCCGACCGCGGCCCCTGCCAGCTCCCAGGCCTCTGACCCCGCCGGCCTCGGCCTCCGCCGGGCAGGTTGAGTCGGTGCCGTCCCAGTTTCTTCGATCGACACAAGGGAGCCGTCACAGAGCTCCAGCCAGCGCGCGCCGGCGGATGCCACCCGCCAGGGGCGGTGCTCGGCCACCACCACCGACACGCCCCCCCTGGCGAGCCGCTCGCACTCGCTTCGCAGCGCCTCCGCGCCGTCCGCGTCGAGCTGAGAGGTCGGCTCGTCCAGCACCAGCAGCTGCGGCGCCATCGACAGGGCGGCAGCCAGGGCGACCCGCTGACGCTGGCCCCCGGAGAGGGTCGAGATCCGTCTGCCGGCCAGCTCCGAGATCCCCATGGCCTCCAGGGCGGCGTCGACACGGTCCCGGATCTCCGGCGCCGGCAGTCCCAGGTTCTCCGGTCCGAAGGCGACCTCGCGCCGCACCGTTGCCAGCACGAATTGGGCCTCGGGCTCCTGGAAGACCAGCGCCACCTGGCGGGCGAGCTGCCTGGGGGTGGTGGTCCGGAGATCGCGGCCGAGCACCGTCGCGTTCCCGCTCGCGGTGCCGCCGTGGAAGTGGGGGACCAGCCCGTTCAAGGTCCGGAGCAGGGTGGTCTTGCCACTCCCCGACCGCCCCGTGACCAGGTTCAGCCCGTCATCCAGGTGGAGGCTGAGGTGTCTCAGCGCCCCACCTCCGCCACCGGGGTAGTCGTAGCTGAAGTCCGCGTACCGGGCGAGCTCGCTCATCTCCGGAACGCCGGGACGAAGAGGAGAAGGCAGCACCCCAGCGGCAACCCGGAGAGTGCCGGGACCGTCAGGTCGGGGTAGGGCTGCCAGGCCGGCACCAGGCCCATCACCACTGCCGCCATGAAGCCGCCCGCCCCCAGCACCGAGGCCAAAACCGTCACCAGGTCGGCGCCGCTCCAGCTGGTGGTTGTCAGGTTGGACCGCCGGCCGGATCCGAAGGCCCTCGCCTCCATCGCCTCGGCGAGCAGCACCGAGCCCTCGATCGCGGTCAGGACCGATGGCACCACCACCGCGCTCCAGGAGCGGACCCCCCTAGCCCGCCAGCCGCGCAACTGCTGAGCCTCCCTGACGGCCAGGAAGCTGTGCCCTAGCCGGGGCACCAGGGTCAAGGCCGCGCCCAGCGCGGCCGCGGTCCGGGAGAGCAGGCCCGGCAGGGAGTCCACCAGCTGGTACGGCTCGGCGACCAGGGAGAGGCTGGTCCCGGCCACGAAGCAGGCGGCCATCCCCAGGGCCAGGTTCCCCCCGTAGGCTCCGGCCTCCAGAGTCAAGCGGCCCCCGATCGCAGGCAGCCACGAGGGCAGCACCAGCAGGGCGGTGGCGCCGGTGTGGTTAACGAGGAAGGTCAGCCCGATCGCCAGCAGGCACGCACCGCCGACCGCCAGCAAGGCGGGCATGACCCGCACCTCCGGCCGGCGGTGAAGGAGCACCATCGCAAGCGCGGCGGCCAGGGTGAGGGCCCGGAAGGCGGGGTTCCCACTGGCCAGGCTCACCAGCAGCACCGCTCCCACCCAGACCGCCAGCGCCCGCGGGTTCACGGGGTCACGTCTTGGGGGGCCTGGGCGGGGGCGGCGCGGAACCCTGTGCCGGCACGTACCGCCACCCCAGGGCGTCGCCGGACCTCAACTTCACCTCGCTGATCCCGGTCGCGGCCGGCTTCCAGGGACCCTTGCCAGACCAGAGGGACAGTGCCCAGTACGGCTGACCAGTACCGAAGCACTCGGTGTAGGACTTGGGCTCGTTGTCGATCTGGCAGACGGCATCGCCGAAGCTGAAGTGCTGGGTGGCGAACTCGATCCCACTGCGGTGGAGGACGGTCTCGCCCGCCAGCTCGGCGCCCTTGAAGCCGACGCAGCGGGCGAGGACGTGGTGGTCGCCCAGCTCCACCACCACCTCGACCCGGGAGTGGGCGCCGGTGCAGCTGCTCCCCCCTCCGGAGCCGCCCCCCGGAGCTCCGCCGCAGGCCGACAACAGCATCGCCAAGAGAGTTACGGCCAGTAGTGCGCTGGCCGCGCGAGACGACCTCATCGTCCCAGCCTCCCGGCGGCGGTTTGGCCCGCCACGCCGGAGGTGGACCTGCCGCCGGAGGCCGACCTCCCCGTTGCGCGCGGGGGTGCATCGCTCCCTGGGGCCGGTCTCCTGGCTCACGGATCGATGCCCTCAGCCGCCTTCCCAGGACCTTCCCAGTGGCTTGTTGGCCTAGGCTCCCCGCTCACAGTTGCGCGACAGCTCCGGAATTGGGGCCGCGCCCCGCACCGGATTCCCATTCGCCCCATGGGCTATTCGGTTGTGGGGGGAATGATAGGGGTCTGGAGGGCCCGGTTGAGGCCTTGGGACGCGCCTGGCTCAGTCCGCCAGGGGGCTGCGGTTGACCGTCCTGGGCAGGCGGCGCCCGAGCCGTTCCGCCCAGACCACCAGGATCAGGGCGACGGCGGCCCAGAGCAGCCACATGCCTGCCCTTGCCACCGAGCCCACCACCAGGCCCCCGATCGTCGGGCCCAGCAGCATGCCGACGCTCCAGGAGAGGTTGAAGGCGGCCATGTACCGCCCTCTCACCGCGGGCGGCGCGAGGTCGGCCACCAAAGGGCCGATGGCGGAGCTGAAAAGGCACTCACCCAGCCCGAACAGCACGGCGAATAGCCCCAGAAGCCAGATGGCGGCCAGCCCGTGGGCCAGGCTGGCCACCTCGCCTACCAGCCAGGTCACCAGCCAGGCGGAGGCGGACAGGGCCAGGGTCCGGGAGCGGTCCAGGTGGCGCACTGCCCGGGTGATCGGCAGCTGGGCCACGACGATGAAGGCGGTGTTGGCGGCCAGGATCGCCCCCAGGGCCACCGTGGGCACGCCCAGGAAGAGATGCGCATACAGCGGCACCGAGGTGTCCAGCTGGGCATAGGTGGAGAGCACCAGCAGCGAGTTGAAGGCGATCAGCGCCAGGAGGATCCGATCCCGGAGCACCACTCGGTAGCTTGCCTCCTCATGGTCCGCCGCCCGGTGCCGTCCCGAGGGCACCCGGCTCAGCACCAGCACTCCGAACAGGACGAAGCCGGCGGCGTCGAGGAGGTAGACGGTGGTGAAGCTTCCCGGCCGTGAGGTCGACACCAGCAGGCCGCCGATCACCGCCCCGAGACCGAGGCCGAGATTGGTGGCTGCGTACTGGAGCGAAGCCGCCGAACTTCGCTGCTGGCGGGTGGTCGCCGCCGCCAGCAGGGCGGCGAAAGCGGGGTAGTAGGTCCCCATCCCCGCCCCGATCAGGAGCATCGAACCGGCCGCCTCCGGCGCCGATACCACGAAGCCCAGGCCACCGTAGCCGAGCGTCTGCAGCACCAGTCCGGCCAGCATCATCGTCCTCGGCCCCACCCGGTCCACCAAGCTGCCCCCCACCGCCCCCGCCAGCAGCGAGGTGAGAGCCGAGCAGGAGAGCACCAGCCCGACGACCGCAATCGGCAGGCCCCTGACTTCGTGGAGGTAGATTGAGCCGAACGGCAGCACGAAGCCGCTGCCCACCGATGAGATCGTGACCCCCACCAGTACCGTCCACACGCTCGCTGGCAGCTGGGGACGAAGCGCGCGCAGGTAGCCGACCGGCCCACCCCTCGCCGGCGGCAGGGCGGGGGGACCCGTCAAGGCACACTCCTTCTGAACGGGGCGGGATGCTGGGGCGTTGGACCTGGGGAGGGGAGGGGGCTCTGGGAGCCAGGCCAGGTTACCAATCGGGCCGTCCCCGCTCGCCAGTCCCGGCGGCACCGTCCCCTGGCTGAACTCCGGCGGGCGGGCGCGGCCGAACCGTTGCCGGCCCGGGAGCTCCACCGAACGCGACTATCCTGAGTTGCGGATGCCTGTGCGCGACGACCTCCGCAACGTGGCGATCGTCGCGCACGTGGACCATGGCAAGACCACCTTGGTCAACGCCATGCTCCAGCAGACCGGTGCCTTCCGGGCCGACAAGGAGGTCACCGACCGGGTACTGGACTCCGGGGATCTGGAGCGGGAGAAGGGCATCACGATCCTGGCCAAGCACACCGCGGTCCAGTACGGACCGACCAAGATCACCATCGTCGATACTCCCGGGCACGCCGACTTCGGAGGGGAGGTCGAGAGGGGGCTTGCCATGGTGGATGGCGTCCTGCTCCTGGTGGATGCCTCCGAGGGCCCGCTGCCGCAGACCCGCTTTGTTCTCCGCAAGGCCCTCGAGGCCAGGCTGGCGGTGGTGGTGGTGGTCAACAAGATTGATCGCGCTGACGCCCGGATCGAAGCTGTCGTCCGCGAGATCGAAGACCTCTTCCTCGATCTGGGGGCCGACGAGGAGCAGATCGTCTTTCCGGTGCTGTACGCCAACGCCCGGGCAGGCCGAGCCACCACGGAGCCAGGGGCTCGGGGCAAGGATCTGGTGCCGCTCTTCGACGCGATCGTGAAGAGCATCCCCGCGCCGCACTACGAGATCGGGCATCCCCTCCAGGCGCTGGTGACCAATCTCGACGCGTCTCCATACGTCGGCCGGCTGGCGATCTGCCGGATTCACAATGGAATCCTGCGCCGCGGTGAGACCGTCGCCTGGTGCCGGGTGGATGGCTCGGTCGTCCGAGCCAAGATCACCGAGCTCTACGCCTCCCGGGCGCTGGACCGAGTCGACATCGAGGAGGCCGGCCCGGGGGAGATCGTGGTCGTCGCCGGATTCCCCGACATCTCCATCGGGGACACCCTGGCTGACCCAGAAGACCCTCGTCCGCTTCCGGCCATCCTGGTCGATGAGCCCAGCCTGGCGACCACCATCGGGATCAACACCTCTCCGCTCTCGGGCAATGATGGCACCAGGCTGACCGCCCGGCTGGTCAAGAGTCGGCTCGACGCCGAGCTGGTGGGCAACGTCTCGCTGAGGGTGCTGCCCACCCAGAGACCCGACGCCTGGGAGGTACAGGGCAGGGGTGAGCTCCAACTGGCGGTGCTGGTTGAGACCATGCGCCGGGAGGGGTTCGNNGGGCAAGCCCCAGGTGGTGACCCGGATTATCGACGGCAAGCTCCACGAGCCGGTGGAGAGAGTGGCGATAGATGTGCCCGAGGAGTACCTGGGGATGGTGACGCAGCTGCTGGCGCTCCGCCAGGGCCGGCTGGAGGAGATCGTCAACCACGGCACCGGTTGGGT
>PLTL01000372.1 GCA_003164475.1 Candidatus Dormiibacterota bacterium
GAGGCGTCTCGCCCTCACCCAGCCCCACCGTCAGCCCCTCACCCAGCCCCATCCCCTCACCGACCCCTAGCCCCGTCCCCACCACCTCGGTGAGCCCCGAGCCCAGCCCCTGATCTCAGGCCGAGCTGGCGGCCGCCTCGGCCCGGGCCAGGACCAGTTCCCGGTTTGGTTTGATCTGTTGCATCGGCCCCTGGCTGGCCAGGGCGTCTCCCACGGCCGCCGTGAGGTGGTAGGCGCGGAAGGGCCTGCGTAGGTAGGCGAAGCCGCCCGCCTGCATGCTGACCCGGAGGTCAAGGTGGGGCTGGCGAGCGCTGGTGAAGATGACCGGAGTCCAGCTCCAGCGGGAGCTGGCCAGGAGCCTACGGCAGACCTCGAAGGCGCTCATCTCCGCCAGGTTGAGGTCGAGGATCGCACAGGAATAGGCCCGCAGCCGCGCTTGGGCCAGAGCAGTGCGTGGAGAGTCAGCCTCGACCACCTCGAACCCCAATCGACGCAGGATCGCCGCGGTCGCGGTCCGGCTCGCCTCGTCCCGGTCCGCCACCAGAATCGCGCGATCAGAGAGCTGCTTGGCGCGGGGCCCCTTTGAGACTGGCGAGGCTGCCATCCAAGCCAGTCTAGGCGCGCCCAATCACCTGCTTGCTGACCTTACTGCACCGGTCCGGCACAAGCCTGTAACGCTTGCGGAACCATCCGCGACGACCCTGTCGCGCGCGTCATCGCCCCCGGCCGGAGCCGGCCGGGGGACTGCCATCCTGGATGGCGCACACCAACGACTCGTCGCTGGGTCCGATCGCGGTCCCGGCTGCCCTGCTGGCCATGGCGCTGCTGGCCATGATGGCCCACCTGGACGGGTGCCGCCTCAAGGCGGCCTCAGCGCAGGTCCTCCCCACCGACCACCACGGGTGGCTCGGAGCGACGCTGCTCAGCAGCCCGTTCCCGGGCGCGGCACCGGCGGCCGCGGCCGCGGCCGCGCTCCTCATCCTCAGCGCGGTCCTCCGACTTCAGGGCCGCTCTCTCCTCAGCTCGGGCACCCTGGGCCGTGCCCGCCGAGCCGCTGGGCGGGACCTTCGTGCGCTCCGCCGCAGGCCCCGGTGGCGTCCGGGACCGGCCCCGGCGCCCCAGGTCCGGATCGGAGCGCACCACCGCCGGCTTCTATGGCTGCCCGGCGACGAACACCTGCTGGTTCTGGGCCCGACGGGTTCGGGCAAGTCCTCCGCCCTGGCGATCCCAGCCATCCTTGAGTGGCCGGGCCCGGTGGTGGTGACTGATCCCAAGGGCGAGCTGGTGCGTACCACCCTTCCTCACCGACTCCGGATCGGACAGGCGGCGGTGTTCGCCCCGCTCATGGAGCCGACCTCCAAGTGGAATCCGGTGGCCTCGATCCAGAGCTCTGAGGACGCGCTGCGGGTGGCGACCCTCCTCATGGGCCGGACGCCCGACCGCGAGCCGTTCTGGCACGATCTGGCCCGGCAGCTCCTCCACGGGATGCTGGTGGAGGCCGCCAGCGCCAGACTTCCGCTGGCGGGCGTTCTGGAGCAGCTCCAGACGCTGCCGGCCGAGGAGCTGGCCGAGGCGGCGGGGCACCCGGTGGGAAGGCGGCTCATCCAAGGGGCCCTGAGCGGAGGAGATCGCACCGCGATGGGGGTCGTCGCCACCTTGGTCGCGCAGCTGGGCGCGTACGGCACGGAGCAGGTGGCATCGGCCACCGGCAGCAGTGACTTCGACCCCGCCGCGATCGCGGGCAGCGGGCTCCGCACCCTCTACTGCGTGGTCGCGCCTCACGATGCCCCGGTGTTGCGAGGCGTGGTCTCCGCGCTCATCTCCTGTTGCTGGCGCAGCCTCTTCGCGGCACCGCCGGCGGTGCCGGCGCTGTTCGTGCTCGACGAGTTCACCCAGCTGACCAGCCTGCCCGAGCTCCCAGCCCTGGTCCAGCTTGGCCGCTCGCAGGGAGTCCGCATGGTGCTGATGGCCCAGGACCTGGGCTCGATCTCCGCGACCTACGGCGGCGAGGCTGCGTCCGCCATCTGGTCCAACTGCCGCACCAAGCTGCTGCTCCCGGGGATCTCCGAGGTGGAGCTGTTGGAGCGGGTCAGCAAGCTGGCCGGTACCGCCACCCTGCACCGCCGGACCGACGCCTGGAGCAAGGAGCCGGTCTCGGCACAACCGCTTCTGCAGCCCGACGACGTGCGCCGCCTCAAGTCCTGGCAGGCGCTGGTGATCCACGGCGCTGACCAGCCGGCGGTGATCCGGCAGCGCCGCTGGTTCTCCGACCCGGAGCTAGTCCGGAAGGTCGCCGCCGCGGGCCCGCCAGCCGCGGCGCCGGTGCCCTCCCGTGGCCGTCCCCTGCGGGACTGGACCGACCCTCAGGTGACACCGGCCGGCGCAGCCTACCCCCTTCGGTGGAACCCGGCGGACGGAGAAGCCTGAGAGTTGGAAGTTGGCTCCGTACCTGGCTGGGAGCGACGCGTGGAACTGCTGACGACCTTCACCAGTGGACTCGACAACGTGATCCACACCGTGACTGGGCTCGCTCTGGGTGCCGTGGCTGTCCTCTGCCTCAGCTTCGCGGCGATCCGCTACATGACCGCCCTAGACAACAGTCAGCGCCGTGCGGCCGCGGTCCAGGGGCTGGTGACAGTCTTGCTGGGGGTACTGCTGCTGGTCAACGAAGGGGCGGTTCTGAGCTTCGTGGAGGGGCTCTCCGGAAGCAACACCGCCTGTGCTACCAGCAGCTGCTCCGGCAGCACCCACTAGGCGCTGCTGCCAGTCCCCCGCGCGCTGCTCGTCGCCAGTGCCTCTCTGGCGCTGGCGACCTTGCTCTCGACGTTGGCCGTCCTCACCCCCCTTCGGCCAACCACAACCGCGGCGCGGCAACTGGCCTCGACTTCCAGTCCCGGCCCCGCCGGCACCAGCGGCGTCGAAGAGACCGAGGCCGGAAGCACCAGCCAGCAATGCGGCGGCATCACCGATCCGCTCTGCTACGTGATTGACGCCTTCATCAGCGGCCCGGTGGCGATCATGGGCAGCCTCGACGGCAGCCCCGACCCTACTCACATCGACCCGGGGACCGGGGCGGTCAGCGCCGGGCCCTGGCGCTTGATCACCACCCTGGTGGGCAGCAACCCGGCAGTGGACGACTACGACGGCGCCTGGGGGGAGCCCGCTCACGAGTGTGGCGCCGCCGGATGCATCGCCTGGGTCCAGCAGCTCAATTCGATCCTGGTTCCACTCTCGCTCAGCTTGCTGGTCCTGGCCTTCGCCGTGCAGGTGGTCCTCTTCATGGTCGGCCAGCAGCTGAACCTCAGAGCCGGGATCGTGCCCTGCCTGATCGCCGCCGGGGTGATCGGGGCGGGCCTGCCGGTGCACCTCGCCGGCCGGGTCATCGACGCCGGCACCTGGGCCTCCCAAGCGCTGTTGGAGGCCAGTTTTGAGCACCTGGGGGCGGCGCACTCGCAGCCCGTGGACCTGATGACCGTGCTGGCGGTCACCGCCTACTGTCCGGAGGACAGCCCGATCCTGCACCCGTCCATCCACCTCTCCATGCCCGGGCCATCTCCCCGTCAGCAGCTGCTGGTGGACCCCTGGATGGACCTCCACTTCACCCAGTCCCATTGCATCGGAACCGAGGATCCCGACTTCACCAAGGAGGTGCTGGACCGCAGCGAGAACTTCTTCGGGCCGCCGCTCCACGACGGCAACTGCGACCGTGGTGACGCCGACCCCGGCCAACCCCTCTGCACCGACACCGACGACCAGGTCAACGACAACGGCGACCAGGACTGCCTGGAGGGGGATGGCAGCCCTGATCTCGGCTCCGAGCAGCTGAACCTGCTCCCGCTCCCCGGGGAGCCCCGGGCTGGCAACGGGCAGAGCCCTTCCGACTGCCGCTACGCCGACATCTACTGGGGTACCGCCCCCAGTTTCGCCGATGTCTGGGCCGGGGTGGGTCCCCACGGACGGAACGGCTACGACGTCCCCGACGGCATCCAGGGGATGCTGGCCTTCACCGTCCTGACCGTTCTGGCCCTCTGGCTCGCGCTCACCTACCTGGCCCGCTACATCACCCTGGCGCTGCTGGCGGGCTGCTCCAGCCTGGCCTTCCTGCTCCTGGCCCTGCCCGGCGGCAGAGCCGCCTTCTCGCGTTACTGGCGCACGGTGGCGGAACTCTCCGCGGTTGTGGTCCTCCAGACCCTGGTCTTCCTGGTCTTCGTGGCGATCGTCTCCACCGCGTCAGGGCTGGCGCCGAGCCCGGCCGCGGCCCACCTGGGCGGCTGTCCTCTCATCTCCAGCTCTGCAGGCGCCAGATGCGCTGCCGGAGCGTCGGGCTTGCTCGCGGAGGTCGGCAGCGGGGACCCTGGGGATCAGTTCGCCAAGTGCCTGCTGGCGATCGTCACGGTCTGGCTGATGCTCGAGATCCCCCACCGGATCGGGCGGAGCGAGCTGGCCACCTACAGCGGCCTGCGCACGCTCGCCGCCACCTCCTCGGGAGTGGTCATCGGGGGTGCGCTGATGGTCCGCGGCCAGCTCCAACCGCAGGCGGCGAGGTTCGGGTCCCGGATCATCCCGGCGGGCCGCTCGCTGCTGGCGCTGCCCGGTGAGCGCGACCGGCGGCTGGCCAGCGCGCTGGAACAGGCTGACCTCACCGGCTCAGCCCGATGGCCCCAGGCAAGTGGCCGGGAGGCCCGAGACCAGTTCATCGGCAGAGCCCTGATGGAGGGACGAGCGGACCCTGGTGAGCTGGACCGGCTGTTGGGCCTGAGCCAGGGCCAGGTCGCCGGGCTCCGGGATCGCTCAGGCCGGGATCGCTCCGTCATGTCCGAGCTCGGGCGCAGCTACGTTGCAGCTGGCGGTGCACGGGTCCACGAGCTAGACGCTGCCTACCTCAACGCCCTCCGTCGGGGTCGCCTCCGTCCCGCCGCGACCCCCCCAACGGACGGAGCCATGAGCAACTGATGCAGGCCGAGATCCCCCAGTCGATATTCGGGACCCCAATGCGATGGGGGCGGTTCACCACTCCCCAACTGGGCTGGTTGGTGGTGGGCGCCGCTCTGCCGTACCTCCTGCTCAGGTTGCGGCTGGAACCCAGCCTCGCCCTGCTGGCATCCCTGCCCTGGCTGATCTCGGCCGTCACGCTCGCCTTTGGACGTCACGAGGGTCGGCACCTCGACGCCTGGGTCGGTGACTGGGTCGCCTTCAGATTCCAGCCCCACCAGCTCCACCATCCTGGCTTGGAGGAGCACGGGGGCATCGGCCCCGGTTACTTCGAGGTCGACATCGAGCGGGCATTGCCCCCGCCCCGGAGCCCGGCACCAGCAGGAGCACTCCCCTGGGAGAAACCGTGAGTGCGCTCCACCTGGCAGGCCCGCGGGGCTCCACTCTCCAGCTGGTCGACATCCGCTACCTGGACGACCAGGTGGCCCACCTCCCCCACGGCGGCCAGCGAGCGGCCCTCTGGATCGAGCCGATCAACATCGCCCTCTGCGCGGAGGCGGAGAGGGAGCAAGTCTGGCGTCGCTACCGCCAGACCCTGAGCCAGCTCGCCGGTCCGGTCTCGATCTACTCCACCTCTCGCCCCCACCCCGGCAACACCGAGGACGCCTCGCTGGGCCTCCGCGACGGCCCGGCGCGGAGGCTGGCCAGGACTGACCACGAATTCCGCCAGCAGCTGATCCGGGGCCGGTTGGTTCAGATCCAGCGCCATCTGCTGGTGGTCTGGGGTGGGGGCCCGGGCAACGCTCTGACCAGCCTCGCCGGCCACCTGAGGCGGAGCCCGGGCGCAGGCAGCGCCGGTCCGGTGACGGATGGGGGGACCCAGGTCGACCTGGAACGCCGCTGCGAGGTCATGGTGGCCAGCCTGGCCCGCCTTGGAGTCAGGGCCAGACGGCTGACCGACGGGGAGTGGCTCGATCTCCTCCAGGAGTTGGGAGAGGGAAAGAGCGGGAGGGAGCCTGCGACCTTCGCCAGCTGGCTGGCCCCCGGCTCAATCGAAGTCCGGCCGCGGGAGCTTCGCCTGGGGCAGAGGTTGAGCCGGAGCCTCTTCGTCTGCTCCTATCCCAGGCGGGTCGCAATCGGGTGGCTCTCGCCCTTGCTTCGGGGCCTGGAGTGCGAGGTCCGGGTCGCCCAGCACGTCGTGCCAGTGCCCAAGCTGCTCAGCCTCAGCCGACTGCGGCGCAAGATCAGGGGTTTCGAAACCAGCCTCGTGGTCGACGAACTGCGTGGACAGCGACCCGACCGGGGGACGGAGACGGCGCTGGGCGACGCGCTCACTCTGGAGGAGCAGGTGCTGCTGGAGGAGGAGCGACTCCTCCAGCTTCAGCTCTTCGTCACCCTGGTTGCCGCGACCGAGCCAGAGCTTGACCACTGCTGGCAGCAGTTGCTCACCACCATGGCCGAGCTGGGCTGTGGTGTCGCGCCCCTGACCCACCGTCAGGTTGATGGCTGGCGGGCGACTGTCCCCAGCGGAATCATTCCGTTCGATTGGGGCCGGGAGATCACCGCCAGTGCGCTGGCCGCCGGCTTCCCCTTCCTGCGCAGCAACCTGGCCGCTGGCTCGGGCGTCCTCCTTGGCCCAAGCCTGATCTCCCGTGAGCTGGTAGTGGTGGATCCGTTCGACCCCGGCAACCCCAATTTCAACTTGGTCATCCTGGGGACCTCCGGCGGGGGCAAGTCATACACGGCCAAGTTGCTGGCAGCCCGCCTGCTGCTGCGCGGCTGTCAGCTCCGTTGCGTCGATCCGGTCGGAGAGTACCGGGCCCTGGTGGAGCTTTTCGGCGGTCGCTGCCGGGAGATCGGCCCAGGGCGGAGGTCAGGGCTGTGCGCGCTGGGGCCGACCCTCGCCCCGGGAGCCACCGGCCCGTCGGTGTTTGAGCGAGCAGCCGGTGCGGTGGCGGTCCTGGAACCGCTGGCAGCGGGTCGGTCTCGCGATTGGTGCCTACCGGACGATGAGGCCCAGGCTCTCGAGGAGGCGCTGGTGCGGCTGTTTCGGACCAGCGCCGTCCCCAGGCTGTCGGACCTGCTCCAGGAGTTGGAGGCGCCGGAGTTGAGGCCGCTGGCGCGACGCCTGGGCCGGTTCACCCAGGGGATGCTGGGCGGGATCTTCGATGGGCCGGCGGAGCCCCTGCTGGGCGACCCGGCCACCGTCTTCTCTCTGGCGAGCTGGGCCGGAGACCGCGAGGAGCTTCTCGGTCCGACGATGCAGATGATCCTGGGCCAGTTGGAGTCAGAGATATCCCGCTCGCCCGGCATCCCCCGATTGGTGCTGGTGGACGAGGCCGAGGTCCTGCTCTCCCGGCCCCGGAGCGCGGCGGCTCTGGAGGCGCTCAGCCGACGGGTCCGCAAGCTCGGAGCTGGCCTGGTGGTGGTCTCTCAGGTGGTCGAGGACTTCCTCAACTCAGCGGTCGGGAACGTGATCATCCGCAACTGCCACACCAAGCTGCTCCTGCGCCAGGAGGAGGTCGCAATCCCGGCCATCCGTGAGGCCTTCGGACTTTCCGAGGTGGAATGCGATCTGCTCCGAGACGCCGATCCCGGCGCGGGAATCGCCATCGTGGGCAGAGAGCGGGCGGCCTTCCGCGGGGCCGCCCCCGGGCCGCTCCACCGAGCGCTCTGCAGCGACGCCCGGCCCCGCGCCTGACCGTGCCGGCACGACACCTGGTGACGTTGGCCGCAGCTGGCTGTGCCGTTCCCCTGCTGGTGGTCCTCAGCCTGGTCGGACTGCTCTCCGCGGGCGCGGTGGCAGTCGGCCTCGGCTCGATGGGGGGTCTCCTGCCGGTGCCGGGAGGGTTCATGCTGGCGGTGGGCAAGGACCTCACCGAGGGGAGCCCGGGCTTCCCCAGCTGGGCTCTTCCCTGCGGGCCGGAGCCGGGTGACCTGGCGGTCGACCCCTCGGCCTGCACGGGTTCCCCGTCACCCTTCCCGGCCGACTACGACGGTTTCTCCACCGGCCAATGCACCTGGTACGTGGCGACGAGGAGGCGAGTGATCTGGCGGACCAGCTCGGGCGAGCTGGGTGGGAACGCGGGTCAGTGGCTCCAACTGGCGGCTGAGGCGGGGTACGCGGTGGGTCCCCAGCCCGCGCTGGGTGCCATCGCGGTCTATGCCGATCCCGGGGCCGGGCACGTGGCCCTGGTGGTGGGCGTGGATGCCACCGGCGACTACACGGTCGCTGAGGCCAACTGGGTCTTCCTCGGACCGCGCGCACCCTACGTGGACCTGAGAGGCGTGCCCACCGGAGGCACCGGGAGCAGCTACGAGCGCCTCGCCGGGTTCATCTACGGCCCGGCCAGCGCGTCACCGGCCCCCGCCGCCCTCCTATCCTGAAATCATGGAGTCGGGGCGCCCCTGGGCGGCGCCAGCCGTCAAGCCCACGGGCGTCGCTCGAACCCTGAGTCTGGTGGCGGCGTCCCACGGCGCCCAACACATCTACACGGGTCTGCTCCCCCTCACCTACCCTGCGGTGCTGATCGCGTTTCACCTGTCGGTCGGGTCATTGGGACTGGCCATGGGGGCGGTTGGTGTGGCCGGTGGACTCAGCCAGATCAGCGCCGGGGCGGTTTCCCAGCGCGTCCGGGCTCGCTGGGTGCTGGGTTCCCAGAACCTGGTGTTGGGCCTCTGTGCCCTGCTCGGCTCCTGGGCTCCCGTCTACGCGGCCTTCGCGGGCGCCCAGGGAGTGGCGCAGCTGGCCTCGAGCCAACAGCACCCGCTGGGCAGCTCGATCGCGGCCAGGGCCTATCCCGAGCGCCGGGGGATGGCGCTGAGCACCCACAACATCGGAGGCAGCATCGGTTCCTTGCTGGTGCCACTGCCGGCGGCCGTGATGATCTCGCGCCTGGGTTGGCGGCCGACCCTCTTGCTCCTCTCGATCCCTCTCGTCGTCATCGGGCTCATCGTCCTGCTCACCTTCCCCGGGCTCAGCAAGGAGCCGCGGTCGGTCCGCCCCGCCGGAGCCCGGCGCGTTCATCTGCTCCGCCTCAGCCGCAGCCAGTTCATCGACCCCAAGGCCGCCGGGTTCGGGGCCGCCGCGGCCACGGTCGCAGCCGGTGGCCGCGGGCTCACGGTTCTGAGCACGTTCGTGCCGCTGTTCCTGAGAGACCGGGTGGGCCTTTCCGAGATCGGGGTGGGGCGGTCTTCAACCTGCTCCTACTGGGCGCGGTGGCCGGACCGCTGCTTGGAGGCCGACTCTCTGACCGGATCGGACGGTTGCCGGTGCTCTGGGCCGTCTACGGACTGTCCGTCCCGCTGGTGATCTGCTTCGGACTCTCCGCCAGCTTCCCCCTCTGGACAACGGTCGCCCTGGCGTTGGCGGTGGGCCTGGTCGCCTACGCGGAGAACCCCCTGTTGCAGGCCCTGGTCAGCGACGCGGTCACCGCCCCGGCGCAGTCAGCCGTCTTTGGCTTCTACTTCGCCATCGTCTTCGGGGTGGGCTCGCTCTGGCTGGTGCTGTTGGGCTGGGCAATCCAGCACCTCGGCTTCAGTGCCGCCTTCGCGATCATGGCGGGCAGCTACCTGGGAGCGGCCCTGCTGCTGGTTCCCTGCCACCGGCAGGGGAGGGTGCCCTCCCGTGCCTGACCTGGGAGGCGCCCCCACGGATCGGATTCGGGCTCTCGACGCCGTCACGTCGGACACCCGCTCCCTGCTGCGCCGGGCAGTGAGAATTCGCGAGCAGACCTCCAACCTGGAGGACCCCGAGCTGGCAGCCTTGGGCGCCGAGCTGGTCGAGCTTGCCGAGCGGCTGCTGGCCCGCCTGGAGGATCGGCGTGCCGAGGCACGTCGGCGAGCGCGCCGTCAGCTGCGCGGGGGTCGCGAGGAGACTGACGACCTTTGACCGGCGCTCGCGCTCGGCTCGGATGCCGGCCATCACCGCCGAGTCGGATTCCCAAGCCCACCCCATCGCTGGTGGTGCTGCCACCAGGGGCGCCCGAGTTCACCGAGCGCGCGCCGGGTGTGAATCCCTCCTGGCCCTCACCGCCCTGATCCTGCTCCACCAGAGGTCCGCTCGCCCGGACAGTGCCAGGTCGAGGAGACTCACGCCCGGTCACCAGCGGGCCTCACGGCCGGAGCCGGCCTGGCGCCGCCAGGCGGCAGAGCGCAGGACCCCACCGGCTTGCCCGAGTCCGACAGGGTCAGGCGGGAGGGCCGCCGCCCAGCGTGCAGGGTCCACTCGATCACCCGGGGATGTGGGACCATTCCGGGGCAGCGATCAGGTCGGTCGGACCTCCCGCTCAATGTGCCTGAGCCAGCGCTGGCTGGGTCCACGCGGACCAGAGAGGTGTCTCATGAACGTCGACGACGTGCGCCGGGTGCTGATCATCGGCAGCGGCACGATGGGCCTGCAGATCGGGTTGCAGTGCGCAACCCACGGCTATCAGGTCGTGCTGTACGACGTCGAGGCAGCCGCGCTGGAGCGGGGAATGCAGCGCCTCCTCGCGTACGCGGACGAGCTCGTCGCAGCCAGGGTCATCGCTCCTGCACAGCGGGAGCGCGCGCTGGCCAACATCACCAAGACCACGGACCCTGCGCTTGCGGCATCCGACGTGGATCTATTGAGCGAATCGGTGCCGGAGGACCCGGCGCTGAAGGGACACGTGCTGAGGCAGTTCAATTCGTTGTGCCCGCCCAGAGCGGTCTTCAGCACCAACTCGTCGTCGTTGCTTCCCTCCATGTTTGCCGAGGAGACCGGTCGGCCCGATCGCTTTGCCGCTCTCCACTTCCACACCCCGGTGTGGTCGTCGAACGTGGTGGACGTCATGCCGCATCCCGGCACCTCGCCCGAGACAACCGAGCTACTGCTCGCCTTCGCGCGGCGCATCGGCCAGATCCCTATCCACCTGCGCAAGGAGAGCCCGGGCTACGTCTTCAACGCAATGTACAACGCGCTCAACCGCGAGGCGCTCACCTTGATCGCGAACGGGATCACCTCGGTCGAGGATCTCGACCGCGCCTGGATGGGCGTCATGAAGATGCCGATCGGACCATGCGGGATGTTGGATGGAGTCGGCCTGGACACCGTATGGCACATCACCGACTACTGGGCGCGCACCAGCGGCGACGCTCAGACCCGGAAGAATGCTGACTTCGTCAAGGCGTACGTCGACCGGGGATGGTGCGGCATCAAGAGCGGCCAGGGCTTCTACCGGTACCCGAACCCGGCCTGGGCCGCGCCGGGCTTCGTCGAGGCCGAGCCTCGGGAGTAGGGGTGGCGCGCCGGGGCAGGACGGCATGCCGTTTCGCGAACGGTGGCCTACGTAGGGCGGCTGCTGCGTTCCCAATCGGCGACACCCTTGAGGTCCGGCCGCCGTCGGGCGATCTCCGCCACCAGGGCGTCAGCCGCCTCCCGGTCTAGCCGTAGTTGGAAGCCCTCGGGAGGATGGCGGACCAGTGACTGGGCCGCATTGGAGTGCCCGGAGCGCAGCCGCTCCACCTCAACCCCGGTAGTCTCCAGGGTGAACACCACGATCCGGTGCCCAGGGACGCGTACGTTCAACCCCCGCAGCGAGGGCCAGGCGGCGGTGAGGTCGCAGTCGCGGGATACCCTCCGAACCCCTCGTGGCCCGACGAACACCTCGTTATGACCCTGGCCCAGGAATGAGGAGATCGCGACGACGCCAGCTGTGAATATGAAGAGCACCAAGGGGCTCCAGTCATGGAGGAGCAGCCCCAGCAGCAATCCCGGCACCAGCAGGACAGCTCCGATCACGCCGCCAGCACCGAGGGCAGAACGCTGGCGGTGGGCGAGGGAGGGTCGAATGGTGATCTCGCCGTCATGCGCCCGCGAGCCTGGCTCAGTCATCCCCATCCCGCCACACCCCGGCCATGCTCAACGGTGAGCTGCTCGCGCTTGCCCCAGCAGCCAGCCAGCCGCCAGAACGGCGGCGGCGAGCGCTGGAATCACGAAGGGGCGATCGCCCCGGCCCCTGGCGCTGCGGGGCGCCAGCCGGTCCACAGCCACCAGAACCAAGCTGAGACCTGCTCCAGCGTAGCCCCAGCGGCGGCCGGCTTCGGTGGTGTCGACCGCCACCGCCAGGGCTCCCCCGCCCAGGAGCAGGTGGCTGAGCGCGCGTGACCGGCGCACTCCCAGCAGGGCGGGCAGGCTGCGGCGCCCGGCAAGACGGTCCCTCTCTATGTCCGGCCCTCCATTGGCGAGGTGGAGCCCCAGGCCAATTCCAGTGCCAAGGCCTACCACCGCGCCCGGCTGAGACAGCCGGGCGCCGATCGTGGCTGGCCCCAGCAATGGGACCGTGCTCAGCCCCAGCGCGAAGGGCACGAAGGACGCCGGCGTCCGGCTGAGTCCCAGGCTGTAGGACCAGCCACACGCCAGCCCAACAGCCGTCAGTCGGAGCGCCCGGACCCCAGCGACCCGAGCAACCAGGAGCGAGGTGGCTCCGCAGCTGAACCCGAGCAACCAGGCCTGCCAGCGAGGGACCAGGCCGGCGGCGATTGGCTTGTAGTCCTGGAACGACCGGTCCCACGGTGCGTCGAAGGCATCGTTGAGGACCCCTGTGCTCATCTGCGCCAGCGCCATGGCAACGCCCGCGACGACCAGCCGCGCCCGCCACGCTGGTGGCCCCGGGTCGGTCGCCTTCGCCTGCGGGGCGGCACTCCACCCGGCCAGGACCGTGACCGACGTGCACACCACCGAAGGCCCCAGATGGAACAAGGCCAGGTACCCCCGCCAGGCGAGCGCTCGGCCGGGGTTTGGGATGCTCACGCCCTAATGGTCGCTGCAACCCCGCGCCGCCTGCAGCCAGCCCGGGCGCCACTCGGCTCCTTGGGGCTCTGGCCGCCAGCCGGCCACTTCCACACCGGCCTCTCGGGGGAGCTCACCTACCTACCTTCGATCTGCTGGGCGTGGAAGCCAACGCGGCCTCCGGCACCGCCGTGCAGCGGCCTCAGGGAGCGCAGGTGGAGCTCGAGATCCGGGGAGCCGCGGCCTGGCAGCGCACTGGGCCGGTCTGAGTCGGGGGCGGCGCCGCCCGACCTGACCGGGCTGCCATCTGGTTGAGGACCATGGTCTCGACAGCATCTCTCGCCCGGGCAGTGATCTGCTCCGATCCCAGGCTCTGGCGGCGGCTCGCCGCCAGCCTCGGCGCTGGTCCTGGCACCCTGGCTCGCGCGGGAAGGCTGCGATCCCAACGTGCTCGGGGCTGCCGGTGGCCGGGCTGGTCCGATCCTCCAGGGGGCGACGGCCGGCTCCAACGATCGGACCCGGGCTGGTTCGGGCGTCCGATCCCGCTCAGCCCGCCGTTGGGGTCGATCCTAGCCGCAGCTGACGGCCTCACCTCGCCGAGGATCGGCCCGGCCCATCGGATTGGGGACCCCGTAACACCCTGGGCAGATGGACCGGGCCCCCAAGCTCGTGGACCCTCCGGGCCTGGATCTGGGGTCCGGCGGTGATGGGCCTGGTCGGGCCTCGGCTGGCCCAAAGTGGGTGCGCCGGCCGTCGGGGAGTGATCGTGGCGCCGTCTGCCGACATGTCGCGGCCCCTTCCCGTCCCCGGGTTCCGCCGTTTCGAGTCCAGACGGCCGGCGGACCATCCAGCCCCAAGCTGAACCCCAGCTGGCTCCCCCTGCAAGTTGACCTCGGGACCCCGCATGGGTTACCTTCCAATCTCAACACGCGCGCGCTTATGTGGGAGGACGTATGCGCGGAGTCCGCTTTGCCGGGCGCGTCTGGCTCGCTGTCGGCGTCGCTGCGGTGCTCTGGGTTTCCTCGATGTTTGGAGCCGGCCTGGAGGCCACTGCCCAACGGTCGAGTGACACCATCAATCAGCAGGCTCTGACCGCTCTTCTCGACCAGCTCGAGGCTCAGGGAGAGGTGGCCGACGTCAGCCAGGTGAGGGCGCTCCTGACCAAGATCGACGCCAACCAGAGCTACCTCAGCTCGCTGAACCAGCAGCTCAGCGAGGATCAGACCACTCAACAGGTCCTCCAGGTCCAGCTCGCCGGCGATCGCAGCGCGTTGATCAGCCTGGTGAGCACCGCGTACGTCGATGGGAGCGGGGCAGAGGAGGTGGCCGCGGCCCTGGCCTCGCCCAACATGACCCAGTTCTTCGACAGCTCCACGCTGCCGGCTGCGATCAGCTCCCAGGTGGCCCAGCTGGTGGCCTCGATCGAGCGTGACCAAGCCGCGGTCACCAAGACCCAAGACCAGTTGCTGGCCGGCGAGGCGACGGCTGACTCCGTGGAGAGCCAGCTCGGGGAGCAGTCCGGTGAGCTACTCGCCGAGCTGGTCCACCCGGCAGCGACCGTGACCACCGGGGACTGGGCCTTCTCCTTCGGGACCTGCACCTACTGGGCAGCTAGCCAGTGGCGGGCCAACGGGTGGGACGTCAACTGGGGCGGGGACGCGTACCAGTGGTGGGCCAACGCCGCCGCCGCCGGCCAGGCAGAGGGGAGCACCCCCGTGGTGGGGGCGATCGTCGTCTGGCCGCCGGATTCCGGCGGGGCCTCGGGCGAGGGCCACGTGGCCTATGTGACCGCAGTCTCAGTCCCGGGCGCTGGCTCCCCCAACAACTTCGAGATTTCCGAGATGAATTTCTACGGGGTGAGCGGGGGGGGCTTTGACCGGGTCGACTACCGGGTGGTGCCGGACTCCGGCTCCGGCATCGACGGCTTCATCTATCCCCCGGGGACGACCGGCTGACGTGGCCCAGATCACCTGGCCCTCATACACGCCCAGGACGGCACTCGCCCTGCGCCACGAGGTCCAGGTCCCGACCCGCGGCTTGCCCGTTCTGGCGAGCCGGCTGAGATGGATCGTGGTCGCCGGCGCGCTTCTGGTCAGCGCTCCCGTGGTCGGGGCGCTGTCCACCGGAGGGGCCGTCGGGCCTGCCTCGCCGGCCCCCGCCACCATCGCCCAGGTCGCCAGCCAGGCCCGCAGCATCCTCTCGGTCACCAACTACCAGGTGACACTGCCGCTCCAGGAGTCAGTGGTGCTGCCTCCTCCTCCCCCGGCCATCTCCCTACCCTACGGGTCCGCGTTCTGGGCGGCCGTTCCTGAGCCTGCGGTCGGCACGGTCGAGCAGATCATCTGGACGGCCGCCCAGAGCGACGGCGTCTCCTACACCTGGTTGCTGGGAGTGGCTCAGTGCGAGTCCGGGCTCGACCCCACCGCGGTCAACGCGACATCCGGGGCAAGTGGGCTCTTCCAGTTCCTGCCGGCCACCTTTTACGGCCACGGCGGCACCGACATCTGGAGTGCGGTGCAGCAGGCGGACATCGCCGCCAAGATGTTCTCCCTGGGCGAGTCGGGCGAGTGGGTGTGCACATAGGCTGAGAGCTCTGGGGCGCCGCTCCCGGACGATGCTGAACCGCGTCCCGACGGAACTCCTCGCGGGGCGGCCAGCGCGGGTCCCCTGCCCCCTGAGTCAGCCCGGACGCCTCGGTAGACTCTGGTGGTGACCTCGCGCCACGGGTCGGCGGATCTCCACGCATTGCGCAGTTGGATCGCTGACCGCCAGCCCCTCTGGTGTCAGGCGCTGGAGGAGCTCGTGCGCTGCGAGTCCCCCAGCGGTGACCAGCGGGGCATCGAGGCTTGCGCCGTGGTCGCCCGGCGGTGGTTCGAGAGGGAGGCCGCCGTGGGCCCGGGACAGCTGGTCCATGAGGGAGGCGTGCCTTCACTGCTGCTTCGCGCCGAGGGCTCCGCCGACGCTCCCGTGCTGCTCCTGGGTCACCTGGATACGGTCTGGGAGGCCGGCGATTTCCTGCCCCTGTTCGAGGCCTCGGCGGGGCGGGCTCAGGGCCCCGGCGTCTTCGACATGAAGGGCGGAGTGATCGTGGCACTGGCGGCGCTCGCGGCCCTCCGCGGGTGGGCTCCGCTCCCCGGTTCCCTGACCGTGCTCCTCACCGGAGACGAGGAGGTGGGCAGCAAGGCCTCGAGGGCGCTCATAGAGGACGTGGCCCGCGGCCACTCGGCGGTCCTCGTGCTGGAGCCTCCGCTGGGGGAGGCGATCAAGGTCGCCCGCAAGGGCGGAGGGGGATACCGGCTCACCGTCCACGGGCGGGCCGCCCACGCAGGGCTGGAGCCGGAGAATGGTGTCAACGCCGTGGTGGAACTCTCGGCGCTGATCTCCCAGGTGACACGGATGGCCAGGCCGGAGGTGGGCACCACCGTTTCGCCGACGGTCGTCCGCGGCGGCACTCGGACCAATGTCATCCCGGCGAAGGCGTACCTCGACGTTGACGTGCGCTTCACCACCGCCGCCGAGGCGGTCCGGATCGCGGCCGCGATGGGCGGTCTGCGAACCGACCACCCCGAGGCACGGCTGGAGATCGACGGCGGCACCAACCGCCCGCCCCTGGAGGCGGCCGCCTCGGCCGGGCTCTTCACCCTCGCCGAGGCGGTCGCGGACGAGCTGCACTGGGCAGGGCTGGAGGGGGCCTCGGTCGGCGGTGGGAGTGACGGGAATCTCACGGCGGCGCTGGGGATCCCCACGCTGGACGGCATGGGCATCGTCGGCGGCAGTGCCCACGCCGCTGGCGAGTGGGCGTCCCTGGAGTCAATCCCGGACCGCGCCGCGCTGCTGGCCGGCTGCCTGATCGAGATCTGGGCGGGTGGCCTCTCGTGAGGGTGGACCTCCCCAAGCTGCAGGTGGAGCGGGCCCGCCTGAGGATCGTCGAATTGCCCTTGGTCGCCCCCTTCACCACCAGCTTTGGCACCCAGACTGTCCGGCGGGCCCTGTTGGTCGAGCTGACCGGGGACGGCGTCTTCGGGATCGGCGAGTGCACGGCCGGCATCGAGCCCACCTATTCCTCCGAGACCTGCTCGGGTGCTCTCGACGTTCTGCGCAACTGCATCCTGCCCGCGATCGTGCGCGGCCCAGCCGCCCGGGTCTCCGGGCACGCGGAGCGCTGGGCCTGGGTGAGAGGGCACAACATGGCCAAGGCCGCCGCCGAGATGGCGCTCCTGGACCAGGCCGGGCGAGCCAGCAACGTGGCCCTGGCGGAGCTCCTTGGCGGGCTCAAGCAGAGGATCCCCTGCGGCGTAAGCATCGGCATCCAGCCCTCCCTGCCCGCAACCCTGACCGCTATCGAGGGGTACTTGGCGGAGGGGTACCAGCGGATCAAGCTCAAGTGCAAGCCCGGATACGATCTGGAGCTGGCGAGGACCGTACGCAGGCATTTCCCCGACACCCCGGTGATGCTCGACGCCAACAGCGCCTACAGACTCGAGGATGTGGCCCGGCTGAAGGCCCTCGATGAGTTCGGTCTGATGATGATCGAGCAGCCGCTCGGCCCTGACGATCTCATCGACCACGCCGCCCTGCAGTCCCAGATCGAGACCTCGATCTGCCTTGACGAGAGCGTGGAGTCGCTCACCGACCTCAGGGCTGCGGTGGCGCTGGGTTCAGGCCGGATCCTCAACATCAAGGCAGGTCGGGTCGGAGGCCTGCTGCCAGCGGCTCGGCTCCACGACGCTTGCGTCGAGTCGGGCTGGCCGGCCTGGTGCGGCGGGATGCTCGAGACGGGGATAGGCCGAGCCGCCAACCTGGCGCTGGCGTCGCTGCCAGGGTTCACCCTCCCCGGCGACACCTCCGCAAGCAGCCGGTACTTCCATCGGGATCTCCTGGAACAGCCTTTCGAGCTGGCGCCGGACGGAACCATGGCGGTGCCAACCGCTCCCGGGCTCGGGGTCACGTTGGACCGGCGGCGCCTGGAGGAGGTCACGGTGCACCTGGAGGAACTGGAGTAGCCAGGGGAGGCCGGGACGTGCCTCGAGGGCACAACCCCGGCAGACTCGGGTTACGATCGCTGATCAAGTGGGAAAGACAGGCAAGTTGAATACTCTGGTGGTGGTCGGTGAGGCGAGCCTCGCTCGCCGGGCCACTGAGCTCGTCCCCTCCTTCCAGGTGGTTGGCTCGGAAGACGACCTCGAGCTGGCCGACCCCTCCACCGGCCTGGTCCGGATCGGGGCGATGCTGGAGGGGGGTCGGACGCTGACCGCCATTCTCTGCAGCGGGGGACCCGGCTTCACCCTACTCTCCCAGATTCGCCACTTCCCACCCAACCGCTGCTACGTCTTCCCGGGAGAGTCGCCGTGGCCACTGCCGACCCTGCAGTGCCTGGTGGAGGCGGCCGGCATGACCCTGCTGCAGAATCTGGAGAGCCTCCCGGTGGCGCTCGGGGGAAGGACGGTCGAGGGAGTTCGGCGGCCCGGCCGGGAGGAGATCCCCACCGGTTCGGCAATGGAGGCGGAGGAGTCGGTCAGCCGGCTCAAGGCCGCGCAACTGCGGGGAGCCCAGCCCCCCGAGGGCGCGTCGGCACCCCCCGCTCACGACGACTTCGGTTGGGCTGACGCCCCCACTGTGCAGGTACCGCCCGAGCCGGTCTCGCTGGCTGGAGAGTTCGAGGATGACCAGACCGCACCGAGGGTGATCGACGTCTCGGAAACACCTCCGCCGAAGTCGGCCTCGGCCTACCTGCCCACCGATCTCCTTCGGGCTTTGCGGCCACGGGGAGGCGGCGGATAGATGCCCAGCCTGCCCAAGCGAAGTAAGTCGCCCGACCCCAGGATGATCGAGCGCGTCCGCAGTGAGGTGCGCCGGGCCCTGGCCGTGCTCGACGATGCCGCGATGAGCGGCAACCTGGCCCGGCTGGGACAGGCCTACTGTGGAGATGCCCTCACCGAGCTCAGGGCCCGGTTCACTGCCTACCAGGCGGCCGGTATCCAGGTCAACCCGTTCCGGGAGTCGCTGAATCTGGAGATCTCCGAGTTCTCCGGGCGGAGCTTGGCAACGGTTCGACTTCGCTACCGAGACCGCACCAGCTTCCTCACCACCGAGGCCGCCCCCAGCACCGCCAATGAGCCGGTCCAGCTTCGGATGGTCATCGACTGCCAGGGCGAGCCCTGGCGCGTGACCTCGATCGCAGAAGAGTGAGGCCACCTCGGGACCCTGTCGGAGGCCGTGGTAGGCTGAGTCAGATGGAGGCCAGACCCTTGGATGGTCGGGGGCGGAAGGACCCATCGCGCTCAGGCCGGTAGCCATGATTCCCAACAGCACGCCCGATTCCTCCGAGCCAACGCCACCCCCCGCTGACGACTCCCCCGCCGCCGTACCGGGGGACGAGCGGGAGGAACGAGAGGAGATGGAGATCAGTGACGACCCCGATCCGGAGCTGGCCCCGGAGAGCGCCGAATCCGAGGAGATCGAGATCCCGGTCGTCCGCGTGACGCCCCGCCCGTCTCCGCCCCGCCCCTGGGGCGGCAGCCGAGGTGCGGTGTCGGCTGAGGACCTGACTCCGGAGGAGCTGACTCCGGAGATGCGCTGGCCGCCGGGGAGCTGGGTGAAGGTCAACGACGTTGTCCGGCACAGCACCGGAGAGCCGATCGAGGGACTCGCCGTCGGTGATGTTGGTCAGGTGATCGCGGCGCTCTCCCAGACGCTAGTGGTGATCTTCCCCACCAGGGACAACCGCCGCGAGGTGATCCACATTGACTCGATCGAGGCCGTCGAGGTTCCGGCTCGCAGCAAGCCTTAGATCTCAGGTAGCGCTGGCCCGGTGATGAGTTCCTCGCCTTCTGGCAAGAGGTATCGGTCCGCGGCCAACCCCACCGACCGGCTCCTCCTTCATGGGCTCCACTTCTGCGGCCACCACGGGGAGTCTCAGGCAGAGCGGCGAGCGGGAGGTGAGTTCACCGTCGATCTGGACGTTGAGACCGACACGGCTGCGGCCGGCAGGAGTGACGACCTCCGGGACACCGTCAACTACGTGGACCTGCACGAGGTGGTGCGCGGGCTCGTCGAGGAGCGCGAGTTCCATCTGCTCGAGACACTGGCAGCCCGGATCGCCGAGGAGCTCCTCCGGATCCCGGGGGTGGAGAGGGTCCACCTGCGGGTGGGAAAGTCTCCCCAGCTTCCGGGCCAGAGCACCGGTTTCGCGGTGGAGATCACCCGACCCTCCTGATCACGGCCCCGCGCCCACCCTCAGGGGGACTCCAGTTAGGCCTGATGTCGCCGGACCCATCCAACTCCCGCCTGCGCTTCGCGGACAACCTGGACGGAGAGGAGGTGGTCGCGCTTGGCCTTCCGGCTGCCCGCCTGCTCCTGGCTGGCGGAGGGGCAGCCGGCGTTTGGGCGCTGACCGAGCTGCCGGTCCCGGAACCGCTCCGACTCGGAGCCGCCGGCCTGCTGGCGCTGATCACCGCCAGCCTGGCGTGGGGCCGGGTGCAGGGGGTGTCGCTGGCCCGCTGGTCCTGGTTGGCCGCGGGGTACGCCAGCCGCCGCCTGACAGTCGACGGAGGCCGCCGGGGGAACTGGTTCAGGGCGGAGGCGGACCCAACCCGGGCGAGATCGGACCCGCTCACCCGGCGCCGCCCCCCGTGCGTAGCCTTCGCGTCGCTGTCGGGCGGCTCGGACTGCTCAGCGATCCTGCAGGCGGTCGCTCTGCGACTGAGCGCTCGGCCCATGGTCGCCGGACGCTGCCGACACGGCCTGCTGTCGACCACCGACTGGGCCGTGCCCGCCGCCTTGGCAGGCCCGGAAAGGGGGCTGCGGCTCTGCGACTGGGGCCGGACGACTCTGCCACCTCCACCCTGCCCGGGGATGTCGGCCCTGGTGCTGGTCTGGGACGGCGAGAATCCCGACCCTCCTCGCCTGGCGGATCGGATCGCACCGCTTCGCCGTGCCTATCCCGCCGCCCAGCTGATGGTGTCCCTCACGCGAGCCGGGCCGGCGGCCGGGCTGGCCGAGCTGGCCGCCGGGGCCGGTGCCAGGCTGGTGGGAGCAGTCCCCACCGACGGAGGGCTCGGCCAGCTCCAACAGCTGGCCCGGGAGACCGGAGTTGGGCCGTCTGAAGAAGGGGTCCGCGCAGTTGCACTGGCGGTCGCGGCCGCGGCCGGATGCGGTTGAACACGGTCAACGACGGTGAGGCATTCGGGAGGCCCTGGCTGGTGGAGGCGCCCGACATCCTCGACCTGGTCGCACCCGAGCGGGCCAAGCTGACCGGCACTCTGGCGGCCTGGCTGGATGCGCTGCGCCTGCCGGCAAAGCTGCTGGTCTGCTCACGGCGGGACCTGGCGGCGCCGGTTTCGACCGGGGCAGGCGGGACCGGATTCGCCGCCGAACTTCAGTCCGAGCTCGAAGCGGCGTTCGGGCCGGGAAGCGTCGGCCGGCCGGTGTTCCGGCGGCAGGTGTTCCTGTCGATCGCCGGTGGGGATTGTCGGGAGGAGCACCGCCTGGCCGGAGACCCACCGATCATGGCCAGCGCCTCCTTCCAGCCGGTCCGGCAACCTCCCGCCCTGGCCGAGGGCCCCTGGCGAGAGCTCCCTTCTGCCCTCCTCGCAGGCGGACGGTGGATGGTTTCGCTCTGGCTGGAGCGGCTGCCCGGGGTCGAGCTTGAGCCTGGTTGGCTCTGGATCCTGGTCGGGCTGGGCTGCGAATTCGATCTGCTGCTGGAGATATGGCCCCGGTCCGAGGGCGAAGCGGATCGCAGCCTCCAGCGTCGGATGCGCGGCCTGAGAGCCCGCCAGCTGGTGGCCGGCGGCCGAGGGGACGTCGACGACCCTGGGGTCGAGGCGGCGATGGATTCGGCCTCCCAGTTGCGCCGGGTGCTGGCAACCTCCCAGGGACGGCTGTTCGACCTCGCTGTCAGCGTGACCGTGGCGGCAGGAACAGCCAGGGGAGCCGGCGAGCTCGCCGCGGAGCTGGGCTCGCGGACCGCGCAGCTCCGAGGACGGCTGGTTCGAGCCTGGTGCGATCAGGCTCCGGCCCGGATGAGAACTGCTTTGAGATCGGGCCGAGGGCACAGCCGCACGCGGGTCGTCCACACCGCGGAGCTGGCCTCCTGCTGGCCCTGGCTCGACGGCTGGAACGGCCGGGTGTCGGGCGCCGCCCGGATCGGCAGCCACCTGCGGACCGGGGCTCCCGTGTGGCTGGCGCTGTTTGACCAGGGGTCCCTGCCCAATGCCAACCTGGGGGTGGTGGCGGCTTCGGGGAGCGGCAAGTCCTACCTGGGCGGACTCCTGGGACTGGAGGCGATCCGCCTGGGCGTCCGGACGGTCGTGATCGACCCCGAGAACGAGCACCGGCGCTGGTGCGAAGCCGCGGGAGGTCAGTACCTGGAGATCGGGGGGTCGCTGGCGACGAGCTTCAACCTCCTGGAGATGGCCGAGCCGGCGGCGGCCCCCAGTGCGGTGGCCGAGCTGTTCTCGCTCCTCTGGGGACCCTTGTCCCCAGCCGAGATCGGCTGCGTCACCGAGGCCGTCACGGGGACGTTGCACGAGGCGGGTGATCAGCCCGCAGTGATCTCAGACTGCCTGCCGCGACTGCGACGCACTGAGGTCGGCGAGTCTCTGGCGGGCCGGCTGCTGCCGTGGCTCGACGGCCCCGCCGGAGCGCTCTTCAACCACCCTGGAAGGGGCCCCACGGTGGGGACCGTGGCCGGGGTCGGCCTCCGCGACCTCCCGGCGGCCTGGGTTCCCGCGGCCACGCTGCTGATCTCTCACTGGCTATGGTCCTGGATCCGAACCGAGCCGGGCCCCAAGCAGGCAATCGTGGATGAGGCCGGACTGCTTGCGGACAACGCTCCCCTGCAGCGCCTCATGGCCCACCTGGCACGGCGCATCCGCAAGTACCAGGGCTCGCTGCTGCTGCTCACTCAGTCCGCCGGCGACCTTCTGGGCAGCGCCGCCGGGGAGGTGATGGCGGTGAACTCCGCAACCATGCTGCTGGGGAACCAACACCCCGCCGCCGCTCAGCGCCTCCAGCGGGCATTCCTGCTCGACGACGCCCAGCGGGGCTGGCTGGAGGGAGCCTCCCGAGGTGAATTCCTGCTGCTCATGGGGAGCACGCGCTCGCCTGTCCGGGTCGAAGCTCCTCCGCTCTATCATCGGCTCCTCACCACCGCAGCTCCGGGCTGAGCTGCCCAGGGGGCCCGGGGGCAGCTTGGTCCCTGAGGGCCCGGTCTAGAATCAATCGCAATGGGCCGGGTTCTGTTCGTTCGGCTGACCGATCCCGGCCGGGCTGATGCGGCCGAGTGGGCCGGTGCCGTCAGGGACTTCGCGTCCAGCCGCGAGTGGCGGTCGGAGCCGATGTGGCTCGCCACCGAGGCGTCCCAGGGGCTCTTCGAGATGGAGTACCTGCGTCACCTTCGGGTGGAGGCGCAGGAGCCGGTCTTCGGAGCTGGGTTCATCCGCCTGGCCGGTGACGAAACCGATGCCCTGGCAGTTTGCTACGGCCTGCTCCGTCTCACTGCCAGGCACGGGGGGCGGGCGGTGGTCACTGACCCCGCGAACCCGATCCGCAAGCAGCGCCAGGTAGCCGTGGTCGAGGGACAAGTGAGTGGCCCTCGGAGCATCGATGAGGTGATGGTGTCTGGACCCATCTTCAAGCGGCTCCCCGCGGACACCATCACCTTCTACCCGCCCCGCTACTGGGCGGCCACCCTGCCCGGTCCTGAGAGCCCGCCGGGCTGGTGGAGCTTCGCCATCCAGGGAATGCGCGCGCGTGCGCGGGGATTCCTCGAGGCCGAGGCCGAGGCGATGCGCATCTACCGCAGCCTGCGGGCCATCGGCTGAGCTCTTGCGCGCAGTGGTCCAGCGGGTCAGCCAGGCCCGGGTGGTGATCGCCGGGGAACAGGTGGCGGCCATCGCTGAGGGTTTGCTGATCTACCTGGGCGTGGCACCCGGCGACACCCCCGAGGTGGCTCGGCATCTGGCCGGGAGGCTGGCCCAGCTGCGTATCTTCCCTGACCCGGCGGGCAGGATGAACCGGTCCGTCCTCGACGTCGGTGGCGAAGCGCTGGTGGTCAGCCAGTTCACCCTGTTCGCCGACAACCGCAGGGGGCACCGCCCCTCGTTCATCTCCGCCGCGCCGCCGGACGTGGGCCGGCAGCTCTGCCGGGCCTTGGCGGATCAGCTCCGCCTCCTCGGGATCGCCCCCGTGCAGGAGGGTCATTTCGGGTCCCACATGTCGGTGGAGTCCGCCAACGACGGGCCGGTGACGATCGTCGCCAGCAGCCACGAGGAGCCCTGGCAGGCCGACTGCGGCTGAATGCCACCGGCGGGCCGCCTCGCCGGACGTAGGGGAGCAGGAAGCGCCGGAGTTGGGGAGGAGGGGTCGGCTTGGGCGAACTCAACTCGCTGCTGAACTCGTGGATCTTGCTCGGCCAGGGGATCGTCGGCAGCCTGGGCACCCTGGCCTTCGTCTGCGCCTTCGTCTGGCGGGTCGTCGCTCCCAATCCCCACAGTGCGATGGAGGCCCAGCGCTGGTTGGGCCGGATCGCCGTGGGGACCTTGGGGGTGGAGCTGGCCGGGCTGCTCACCCATGTGCTGCTGGCGGCGGTGCCCAGCAGCCTCGGATGAGCGGTGTTCGCGCTGAGCTTCCCCAGCTTCGACCTCCACCCGCTCTCACTCCTGGACCACCTGGTCGGCGGAGCCCTCTCCCAGTTCGTCGGCTCGTCGCGCGGGGCCCTCAACGCCGCCCTGGGCACGTATCTCTTCGGGACCTACGACGCCGCCTCCCCACTGCGCCGAGAGCCTTTTACCGACACCCCCGGGGTGGCGTCGATCAACCACCTGCTGATCGGAGCCGGGTCCGCCCTGGTGGTGGCGGTACTCATCTACAGCTCGCTGCGCACAGTCACCAGCGCCGGGGGCGACCCCCACCACCTCCTCCAGGCGGTGCTGCCCCGGGTGCTGGTGGCGCTGGCCCTGGCAATCTTCAGCCTGCCCCTGATCCAGCAGGCGATCAACCTCAACAACGCCCTGTCCGACGTGGTCGTTGGAGGTGGGAGCCTGGACCTCGCCAGCCTGCCCTGGAACTCGCCCCTCAGCGGCCCTGCCCTGCAGTCCGCCTCCACCAACATGTTCCTGCTGGCCTTCGCCGCCGCCCTGGTCGTCGCCGTGGTGATCCTGGCCCTCGCCTACGTGGTCAGGTATACCCTGCTGGCGGTGCTCTGCGCCAGCGCCCCACTGGCTGGAATCGCCTGGATTCTCCCCGAGACCAGGGCCTTCGGGCGCCAGTGGCTGCGCCTCCTGGTGGTCGCCCTGTTCATGCAGTTCATCCAACTTCTCGTGCTCAGAACGGCCGTGGCCCTGGCCTTCGCACGGAGCCACGGCGTGGCCGGCATGCTCTACGCCTTCGCGGCCGTCTACCTGACCCTGCGGGTGCCCGGGGCGCTCAACGTGGCTTCCCACTTCGCCACCAGCGCTGCGGGCGCGGGGCGGCGCTGGACCCGAGCGGCGAAAAGGCTCGCGGCGACAGAGCTCTGAGGCTCGGTCAGAGGGTGACGTGAACCTCTCGCAGCGGGGTCTCCCAGGCCGACTCCAGCCTCCTGAAGAACTCGGTGCCCCGCAGCGATGGCCGACCGGCCAGGGGACCGAAGGTCAGCTCAGCCCGCGCCACCGGCAGGGTGGGAGACCACACCAGAGAGGAGACGTCGGCTGCCTTCCCGCAGCCGGGGCAGACCGCCTGCATCGGGTCCGGCGTGGGAAAGCTCAGGGCAAAGAACTCCAGCTCCACCCCGCAGCCGGGGCAGTCGGCCCGGTAGCCGTGCAGCGGCTTGGTGTCGAAACCCTCGGGGCCAGGGTCTGGGTAGCAGCGGAGCACTCCCGCCTCCAGCCGGACCTCGCCACGGGCAGCGCCAGCCAGGGGAACGAGCCTCCCGGAGGTCAGAAGCCTGGCGAAGGCGGGCCCGGGTAGAAGCAGCCCGGTCTCAGGGTCCAAGATCGCCAGCTGCATCTCTGCGAGGAGTTCCACCGCAGCCTGCAACTCTTGGAGGTCGGGGACATGCTCCGGATCCTGGGGGAGCAGGTGGAGCCAGGTGCGGTGGCCGTGGGGAGCGTGGCTGGGCTCGGCCCGAAACGACAGCATCATCTGGGCGAGATCGTAACCGGCCCCAGGAGGAGGCCCGGGCGGACGGTTGGTAGGCGATGAGCATGGGCCGCATCAAGACCGGGCTTGCCGTGGTCGGCACCTGCGCGGCGCTCTCGATCGTGCTGCCGCCGCTGGCCGGACTCATGAACGCCGTGGGATCGGTCACCCTGCTGGCCCTGGGCGGCTACACAGCCTACCGGGCATGGGCCTGGATGGAGACGGTGGTGGAGGCCTCTCGGCGTCCCACCACCGTTCGCCGCAACCTGGAGAAGGCATCCTCGCCCGAGCCCCCCTCGCCGGACCGGACCAGGTCTCGGAGCCGGGCCCCCAAGGAGCAGGCGGCGGTGCCCCCGGACGATCCACCGGAGCGGGGCCTGCGCTGGCCGGGCCTGCCCGCGCCATCTTTGGCCGGCCTGCGAGCCCCTCGGGAGAGGTAGCCCTGGGCCGCGCGACCGCTGCCGGGACCCCGTTTGAGATCGAGGGCTCGACCGGCTACTGCTACGATCGGGTCATGGAGGTGGTGAAGATCCGGCCGCGGGGATACTGCCACGGCGTGGTCGAGGCGGTGCGGGCGCTTCGCCAGGCTGCCGACGAGCACCAGGGGGAGCCGGTGGCAATGCTCGGCTACCTGGTCCACAACGAGCATGTGACTCGGGAGTTTGCCGAGAGAGGGGTCCGATTGATCGACGCACCCTCCCGCCTGGAGGCTCTGGAGGAAGTGAGCGAGGGCACCGTGGTGCTGACCGCCCACGGCGTTTCGCCCGAGGTCAAGCAGCGGGCCAAAGCCAAGGGTCTCAACGTGGTCGACGCCACCTGCAGCGACGTGGTGCGCACCCATGACTTGGTCCAGCGCCTCACCGCCGACGGCTACACGGTCATCTACATTGGCAAGGCGGGCCACCCCGAACCTGAGGGGGTCCTTGGCGAGGCGCCTGACAAGATCCACCTGGTCCAATCGCTGGAGGACGTCGACCGGCTGGAGCTGTCCGACGAGAAGTTGGCCGTGACCACCCAGACCACGCTCTCGGTCTGGGACACGCGGTCGATCATCGACCGGCTCCGCCGGCGCTTCCCCCACATCGAGGTTCACAACGAGATCTGCAACGCGACTCAGGAGCGCCAGCAAGCTGCGGTGGAGGCGGCCAAGGACTGCGATGTGGTGATTGTGGTCGGCAGCTGGCGCAGCAGCAACAGCCAGCGCCTGGTCCAGGTGGTCCACGAGCTAGCGGGACGGCCCGCCTACCTGGTCGACACAGCGTCCGACCTCAAACCGGAGTGGTTCGTGGGTTGCAATCGGGTCGGGGTGACCGCCGGGGCATCAACCCCGACCATGCTGACCAGAGAGGTCATCGCCGCCCTGGAGCTGATGGCGGCGGCCGAGTCGGCACAGGTGGCCGCCGGAGCCTGAGGGCGCCTCCGGACCGAGCCCGGGCGCCGGGGTGCTGCTCAGGAAGCCAGGTGAGCGGACAGCTGATCGGAGGTGAACTCCTCCTTCCGGACCCTGAAGTCGAAGTAGAGCAGGACCAGCCCGACCAGAATGATCGGCGCCACCAGGATCGACGAGATCACCGAGCCGAGGTCGAACAGCACCGCCCCCAGGGGATGTCCGGTCCCGCCACCCAGGGAGCCGAGCAGGGCCACCAGGAGGTCGAGGATGAGCCCGGCGATGATCTCGACCACGAAGAGCACCAGGATCACCCCGAAGGCGCGCCATGCCCCTCCTCGGGTCAGCTCCCAGCTGCGCTGGACGGCCGGCCACGGCGAACTCCGCTCGATCACCAGGACGGGGACCGACAGGCTGAGCCTGATCGAGACGCCGACCGCCGTGACGACGGCGGCCAGGACTAGCAGGAAGTCGAGAAGGCTGCCGAGGGTGCCGAGGGTGCCGAGGGCGGCATGGAGCAGCACCGCCACCACCGCCAGCACGAGCAGGGCGACCACGTAGAGGGCGCTGACCAAAACGATCAGTCCAATGAGCGACGGCCAGCGCCCGAGCGCGAACCGATAGGCGCTGCCCAGGGAGGTGCTCTGATCAAGGTGGCGGTCGGCGACCACCTTGGTCAACGCCGCCTCTTGGAGAGGGAACACCACCAGCAGCCCGACCAGCAGCAGAAGCAGGCTGATTCCCAACTCGGGGACGATCCAGCTAACTACGGCATGCCACTGGACAGCGAGCAGATGATGGCGAGCGGCCCGCTTGAGCAGCGCCGTCGGCGCCTTGGGAAGGGCCAGCCGGATCAGGTCCGAGAGCAGCTGGAAGGGCACCTGCAGGACCCCCACCACCAGCACAACCAGGAGGAGGTTCCTGGCGTAGAGGCCGAACACCGTGTCCAGGAGGTCAGAGAGTCGCAGGGGTTTGAGCTGGAATCCCGGTGGCGGCGGGTTCATGGCCGGAGGGTACACGGCCGGGGCCTGATCGGTACCATCGGTGCCGTGGTGAATGAATCGCCGCGGCGTCCCCTGACGGCCGAGCTGGTCGATCCAGGAGCGGGCTCCCGGGCGCGGCTCGCCGCCCTGCTACTGGCAACGGCCCCTCTGCTGGCCCACCTGGGATGGAGGTGGTGGAACCAGGGCCGAGGCCGGAGGGTGACAAGGCTGCCCTCTGCCCCGCCCTCCGCAGCCGCTGTTGAGAGAACCGAGGTCGAGGTGGTGAGGCGCCCGCTGGGCGGGCGGCGGGTGAGGATGGTCTGCACGCGCTGGCTGGTGCCTGCGGCTCCGTTGCAAGCCAGCTCGGTCATCCCGATACGATCGAGGCATCGCTGGCTGCGGCCTGCCGTGCGGCTGGCCACCCTTGCCTTGCAACAGGGCCGAGGGTCGAGGCCTACCGAGCCGCAGCTACTCCCGCGGTTAGCAGGGCCCGCGCGCCAAGACGACGCCTGAACGCTCACCTGCGCAACGTGGGGCGCCGCGCGGGGCGGCTTGGGCTTTCGACCAACTCGAGGTGGTCGGCTGCCGAGGCTGCGCCGCAGCTGATATAGGCCCGTGTTGGGTCG